>NZ_JBAXIM010000032.1:0-21020 GCF_037138395.1 Phenylobacterium sp. | reverse complement strand
CCGGGTGCCCACGCTGGCCCTGGTGCTCGGGTGCGGCCGCCGGAGCTCCGGCGGCCGCACCCGAGCACCAGGGCCAGCGTGGGCACCCGGTCCTGTTCTCCGCAACCCTCATTCCCGAGCTCGCCCGGGCGAGCGGCGACGCCGGGGCCCGGGAGGCCCTGTCGATCCTCGGCGACAGGCTCGTCCGGATCCCCACGGACTCCCCGGGAGTCCTCTTCGACGTGGACCGCCCCGGGGACCTGGACTCCGCTCCGGCGCCTGTAATCCCTAGCTGATCCAGTCGGCCCCGAGGCCGGTGAGGGAGACCCCCACCAGGATGACCTGGTCGCCATTACCCATGTCGACGATGACGTCCGCGCCGACCTGGGTGATGGTCCGCGACGGTCCCCCATCCAGCACCAGCCGGTCGCCCTGGACGTAGTTGAAGTCGATGATCCGGTCGATGGCCGCGCCGGCCAGGCTGTGGAAGATGTCCGCACCGGCGCCGCCGCTAATCGTGTCGTTGCCCTTGTCGCCCCAGATCCAGTCGTCACCGGCCCCGCCCATGACGGAGTCATCGCCCTGGCCGCCGCGGACCCAGTCGTTCCCGGCCCCGCCGTCGACCGTGTCATTGCCCAAATTGCCGTAGACGATGTCGAAGGCGGCATCTCCGAAGATCAGGTCGTTGTCCTTGCCGCCGACGACCCAGTCCTCGCCGTCGTTCCCGTGCAGGGTGTCATTGCCCATATTGCCGTTGATGTCGTCGAAGCCCGTGCCGCCGGACACCGAGTCGTCGCCGGCGTCGCCGCGCAGGTAGTTGGAGCCGGAGGCATCCATCAGGGTGTCGCCGCCTTCGCCGCCGAGAACCGTGTCGGATCCCGCCCCGGAGGTCAGGCGGTTGGCGAGGTTGTTTCCCGTCAGGCTGTCATTGCCGGCACCGGCGATGGCATCCTCGATGTCGGTCCCCCGGGCGATGGCCACATTGCCCCGGTAGCCGCCCACGTCCGAGAAGAAGCCCTGCCTGAGGTCGATGACCTGATCGTCGGGGTAGCCCGAGAAATCGAAGGTATCGCGCCCGCCCGCGTCCCAGACGGCCCACTGCATGACCGAGGTCGCGCTCACGGCCTCGAACCAGGACCTGCCCGCGTTGGAGTTGAAGCCGTAGACCGTATCGCCGGTCCGGGTCGACATGTTGGGGCCATACTCGGCCTGGATGGCGGCGATGTCGTCCAACAGGGGCACGGCGGAATATCCCGGCAGGGAGGCGCCCGTGTTGAAGCCGCCGAAATAGCTCATCACCGTGTATTGCCGGCTGTCTTCGAAATAGCTGGCGTCGGCGGCGTAGGTGGGCGTCCCCGTCGAGGGGTAGGTTGACGGATGGGCGAGACCCAGGGCGTGACCGATCTCGTGCACCAGGACCAGGCCGCCGTAGTTGGACGCCGCGGGTTGCTGGTTGTAGCTGAAAGAGGTGTCCACCCAGACGTCGCCGGACCGCGCAGAGAAGTCCAGGGAACCGGGATAGTAGGCGAAGGCCGCCGCGCCTTCGGGCCCATCGGTATAGTTGGCGAACAGCATCACTGCGGAGTCGGAGTAGGCGGTCTCGCCGCTCTCGCCGGAACCGACACGGAGGAACTGGATGCCGCTGACGTCAGTCCAGGCCTGCAGGGCCTTTTCAGCCTGGCGGATCTGGGCGTCGTTGAACCGGGAGAACCCGGTGGTCCCGCTGGGCATGTTGGAGGGCTCAGCTGCCCGGAAGGCGTAGCTGACGGTGAAGGGCTGGCCCATGACGCCCCAGCCGGCGTCGCCCCCGGTGAGGCGGTTGGCCACCTGGTCGAGGGTGAAGCTGGTCTTGCCGTTGGACGCTGTCCCGCCGCGCTCGTTCAGGTTGAGATAGGCGAAGGCTGGCGAGGACTCCCCTTCGCCCTGACGGACCGCGCATGCCTCGCAACCGCACAAGCTCCCATGCCCGGCCCCGTAGTCGCCTTCCCGCCAGGGACGGGGTGAGTCGAGGCCGGGGTCGTCCGGCTGGCGAAGCGAAGGTTGCACTGGACCTTACCTCCCCGGCGTCAGGTCGACCCCGAAGCCGGTACAGACTTGCGAATGATGCGCTTCTGGCGCTGCATGGGAATCTACACGATTTCGACGGGAGGCGAAGATGTCGGAAGAGGCGGTTCCGGGGGACGGCTGGGAGCACACCGGCGTAAGGGTGGTGCCGGGGGACCAGCTTGACGCCAATACGGCCCAGAGCCCTGGAATGAACCGCGCGGCGGCCATCGACTTCGCCCGGGTGGGCGCACGCAGGCTCTGGGCGGGGACCGTTCACATCCATGCTGGCGCGGGTACGGGCGCCCATCATCACGGCCCGCTGGAGAGCGTCATCTACGTTGTCCGCGGGCGCGCCCGGATGCGCTGGGGCGAACGGCTGGAGTACACTGCGGAAGCCGGGCCGGGCGACTTCATCTATGTCCCGCCCTTCGTCCCGCACCAGGAGATCAACGCCTCCTCGGACGAGGCCCTCGAGTGCGTTCTCGTGCGCAGCGACGGCGAGGCGGTGGTCGTGAACCTCGACATCGAGCCCGTCGAACCGGCGCGGGAGGTCCGCTGGATCGACCCGATCCATAGGGACTGATCATGCCAAAAGTCACCGCCAACGGCCTCGACATCCACTATGAACGCATCGGCGAGGGCCCGCGGCTGCTGTTCATTTCCGGGACCGGGGGCGACCTGAGGGTCCGACCGAACATGCTCGACGGTCCCTTTGCGCAGGCCTTCGACCTGGTGGCGTATGACCAGCGGGGTCTGGGCCAGACGGAGAAGCCCGACCGCCCCTATTCGATGGCCGACTATGCAGACGACGCGGCGGGACTGATGGACGCCCTGGGCTGGGAAGATGCCCTGGTCATCGGAGTCTCCTTCGGGGGCATGGTCGCGCAGAATCTGGTGGTGCGGCACCCGGACCGGGTGCGGCGCCTGGTTCTGGCCTGCACCTCGCCGGGAGGGGCCGGCGGCAGCTCCTTCCCCTTCCATGAGATCGGCCACCTGAAGGGCGAAGCCCGGGCCCGTCATCTTTTGCCGGTCAACGACACGCGGCTCGGCGCGGCCTGGGCCGAAGCCCACCCCGAACGCCATGCCGAGGCCATCGCCCTGTCTGCGACCGATCCCTTCGCTGGGGAGCCCGGGCGCGAGATGGGGGCCCGGCGGCAGATCGAGGCCCGGGCCGGACACGATGTCTGGGAGGCCCTGCCCGCTGTCCGCACGCCGGTGTTGGTCGCCGCCGGCCGGTTCGACGGCATCGCGCCGCCCCTAAGCCAGCTTAACCTGGCCCTTGCCCTGCGAGGATCGGCCCTGAGGTTCTTCGACGGCGGCCACATGTTCATGCTGCAGGACCGCACGGCAGTTCCGGCCATGATCGAATTCCTGCAGGAAGAGGGGGCCTAGGGATTCCCCCAGCCTTGAATCTCGGCGGAGAAAGGACCATTTGCCGGGCCTGGCCAAAGGGGCCGAGGCCCAAGGAGAACTCACATGTCTGATGCCACTGTAGACAAGACCGTCCGCGCCGCCCGCTCGGCTATCAGGTCCACCACTGAAGCCGCCAGCGACGCCGTCGACCAGGCCGAGCACAGCCTGTCCGACGCCGCCCGGCGGATCGAGAAGGCCGTCACCGAAAGCGTCGAGCAGATCCGCAATCACAGTAAGGCCTATGTCTCTGAAGCGTCGGACCATATCGATGACGCCCAGCGCTATGTCGCAGGCCGGGTTCGCGAACAGCCCATCGCCGCCACCGGGATCGCCGTTGGCATCGGGGTCCTGATCGGCCTTCTGCTGGCCGGCGGACGTAACCGTTGAGGCTTGGCCGCCTCCTCCTCACAGTCTGCGGAGCCGCCGCCATGGCGGCGGCTTCGGTCGTCTTCGTGGTGGCCCTTTCCCTGGCGCTCTTCGCCGTCCTGGAGCCCACCCTCGGGGCGGCGGGCGCTGCGGCGGCGGTGGCGGCCATCAGCCTCCTGATCCTCGTCGTCGCTGGCCTGACCCTGCTGATCTTCGCCGGATCGAAGCGCCGCGGGCCCGCTGTAGACGGTGACAGGGATGTGGGCTCAGACCTTCTGGAACTTGCCCGCCGACGGCCGATCTTCGCCCTGTTCGGGGCCTTGGCGGCGACCGCGGCGGGCGTGACCGCCCTGCGCAACCCGCGCCTGGCCGCAGGAATCTTCAGTTCGTTTATGGGACCGCGCAGGCCCCGCTGAGGCGGGGACCTAAAGCTCCAACGTCCGAAAGGCGGGGTTGCGGGTGTAGATGCCGGCCAGCCCGGGCAGGGCCAGGAGCGCGGGTGCCAGGTCGGCCTCGCCTTCGCCCTCCCCGCGCCCAAGAACCAGGAATCCGTCCTCAGCCAGGGACAGGGCGAGGTTGACGACCGCCGTGGGCCGCACATGCGCCGCCGTCTGGGGCAGTATGCCCCGGCAGACCACCAGGTCGAAGCGCATGGAACCCGGCGTGTCCGAGAACAGGTTCACGCGGCGCCATCGGATCATGTCGCGCAGGCTGGAGGAGGCCTGCCAGCCCCCCTCCACAGGCTGGAAGTGGTCGATCATCTGGCGGGCGGACAGGCCCTTCTGGATCTCGAAGTGGCTGAAGATGCCCGTCCTGGCCCGCTCGATCCCCTTCACAGACAAATCCGACGCGTAGATTTCGACCTGCAGGTCGCCGCCCATCCTCGCCGCCGCCTCCTGGGCGAGGATGGCGAGTGAATAGGGATCCTGACCTGACCCTGCCGCAGCGCACCAGATCCGCACGGGATCGTCGCCCTTGACCCCGGCGAGGTGAGGAAGAATTCGCCTGGCGACATGCTGCAGGACCTGGGGGTCCTCCATGAAGCCCCGCTCAAAGGCAGTGAGCGCCTCCACGACCGGCCAGGCCAGTCGCTCGGCCTCGCTGGTGCGAAGCGCAAGAACCAGGTCGTCGACGCTTCCATAACCTTCGCGGCGGGCAACGATGCCCAGGCGCGCAGCCGCCCTTTCCGGAACCGAGGTATCCAGCCGACGGCCGGTTCGCATCAGGCAGAGCCGGGCCACAAGTGCGAGTTCCCCCGGCTTCACGTAGCCCCCGCAAGGGAGAGTTTGCCAGCCAGTATCTCCCGGTCAAAGGGCTTCATCACGTACTCGTTGGCGCCAGAGGCCAGGGCCTGGCCGATCATTTCAGGGTCCGACTCGACACTGCAGACGATCACGCAGGGGCCGATCCCGCCGGCCAACCGCCGAAGCCGGACCAGGAATTCCAACCCGTTCATCACGGGCATTCGCCAGTCCAGCACGATGACGTCCGGCATGTCCTTCTGGCAGGCCGCCAGGGCCTGGGCACCGTCCGGCGCTTCGCGGACATGATATCCCACAGCCTCGAGAAGCCTGCGGACCATCAGCCGGACGACGGGGCTGTCGTCAGCGATAAGACAGGACTTCAAAGGCGAGCCTCCATCCACGCACGCTTACAGATCTCGGTTTAGGCCAGATTTTGGTTAAGGAGCGGTTGCCGCCTCTGCTGGCACCAGGCTCAGGCGGGAAGGGCGGCGAGGAAGTCGATAGTCCCCGGACCGGAATCCACGCGAACCGTCCCGCCGGCGTCCGTGACGAACAGGTGGACATAGTAGGCCTGGACCCAGTAGCCATGGAGGCCCTCGGCCATAGGCAAACCGGCGAGGCCATCGGAAACCTCGGCGCGCAGGCGGACCCGGGCACCCTCGGCGCGGGCCCGGATGAGGATGAAGCCTTCACGTTCCTCAGCCTGGATGCGGGCGGCGCCGCCGGTTGGCAGGGCCGCTCCGGCAAGCTGGGAGAGGTTCAACAAGGCCCTCGCAGCGGGTTTGGGGAGGGCCGGGGTCGCGACCTGCCAGTCCAGTTCGGCCCGGATGTGCCGGAACAGGCCTTCTGCGAGCCGGCCGAGTTCGCGGGAGTCGAAGACCTCGGCAGATGCCGAGGCACCGAAGGCGACCCTGCAGAAACCGAGCTGGTCCGCCAGCTTCCGGGCCGAGGCCGCGATCAGGCCCATGGCTTCCTCGCGCATGTCCTGGGCAGAGGGGTCATCCAGAAGATCCAACCCGCTGACCATGGCGCTGACCGGGCTGATGAAGTCATGGCACATGCGCGCAGCGAGATAGGCGGCGATCTCCGCAGTGCGCGGCGCGGGCGGCTCGCGGCGGGCGTCTTCCGGCAGGGTAGGGAAGGCGTCGGACATGGTGGAAAGAAACTGGCCTGATTTGCCGCTTTGGGAAACTGCCCGGCACATTTAGGAAGGCGGCCGCACAGGAGGCTCGGCCATGCTCATCCCAGACGCCCGGTTCGGAGCCCTTCTGGCCGACCTCTGCGAAGAGGCTGCAGACCTCGTCCTGCCACTCTGGAACAGCGGCCTCGCCGTGGATCGCAAGTCGGATGACAGCCCGGTCACCGAGGCGGATCGCCGCGCAGAAACCCTGATCCTTGCACGTCTGGCGGCGACAGCGCCCGGCATTACCGTGGTTTCGGAAGAGCATGCCAGCGAGTTTGGGACGCCCGGTTTGATCGGTTCCGTCTTCCTCCTTGTGGATCCCGTTGACGGCACCAAGGCCTTCGTCCGGGGCGACCCCAATTTCACGGTCAACATCGCCCTGATTGTCGACGGAGTGCCGGTGGCCGGCGCCATCAGCGCCCCGGCCACCCGGGAGACCTGGTTCACCGCTCCGGGCGGGGCCTTCAAGAGGATCGCCGGAGCCCCGGCGGCCCCGGTGGCCGTGCGGCCCTGGCGTCCGGGTGCAACGGTCGCCCTGATCAGTCACACCATGAAGCCAGAAGTCCTCCGTACACTGACGGACCGTCATGGCTTCGACTCAACCGAGGCCATGGACTCGTCGATCAAGTTCTGTCGGATCGCGGAAGGTGCCGCCGACATCTACCCGCGCCTGGGCCCGACCATGGAATGGGACATCGCCGCCGGTCACGCCATTCTCGCGGCGGCGGGGGGGCGGGTGGAGACCGAGGCCGGCCAGCCCTTCCTTTATGGGAAGGCAACAGAGGGATTCCGGAACGGGCCCTTCGTCGCCCGGGGCGGCTGAGTCGCAAAACCCGGCTACACCCGCGCGCCGATCCGTCGCATAAAGCGTTCTACACGACGGCAGGAGACCGACATGGCCCTTGATACCGGCGCTGAAGCCAAGACCTTCAGCTGGGAAGACCCCCTGGACCTCGCCTCGCGGCTTTCCGAGGATGAGCGGATGGTCTGGGAGTCCGCCAGGGCCTACGCCCGGGACAAACTCCTGCCCCGGGTGGTCTCGGCCTATGCCGAGGAACGCTTCGACCGTGAGATCATGACCGAGATGGGCGCCCTGGGCTTTCTCGGCCCGACCCTGCCCGAGGCCTATGGCTGCGCCGGAGTAAACCACGTCGCCTATGGCCTCATCGCCCGGGAGATCGAGGCGATCGACTCCGGCTACCGCTCCGCAATGAGTGTCCAGTCCTCCCTGGTCATGTATCCGATCCACGCCTTTGGCTCTGAGGCCCAGCGCCAGCGCTATCTGCCCGGCATGGCCCGGGGCGAAATCATCGGCTGCTTCGGCCTCACCGAATCCGATGGCGGATCGGACCCGGCCTCCATGCGCACCACAGCGGTTCGGACCGACGGCGGGTTCATCCTCAACGGCGCCAAGATGTGGATCACCAATTCGCCGATCGCCGACGTTGCCCTGGTCTGGGCCAAGCTCGACGGTGCCATCCGGGGCTTCCTGGTCGACCGAGGTTCGGAGGGCTTCTCGACGCCACAGATCCGGAACAAGTTGTCCCTGCGTGCCTCCATCACCGGCGAGATCGCCCTGTCGGACGTCTTCGTTTCCGAAGACCAGCTTCTGCCCGGCGTCGCTGGCCTGAGAGGGCCCTTCTCCTGCCTGAACAAGGCCCGCTACGGCATCGCCTGGGGCGCCATGGGCGCCGCCGATTTCTGCCTGCATGCCAGCCGCGACTACGTTGCGACCCGCAAGGTCTTCGGCAAGCCCCTCGCGGCCCGCCAGCTCGTCCAGAAGAAGCTGGCGGACATGCAGACCGAGATCGCCCTGGGCTTCGAGGGTGCCCTCGCCCTCGGCCGGCTGATTGACCAGGGCGCCTGGGTCCCCGAGGCCATCAGCCTGATGAAGCGCAACAACTGCGGCAAGGCCCTAGCCATCGCGAGGGAGGCCCGGGACATCCACGGCGGCAACGGGATCAGCGGCGAGTACCACGTCATGCGACACGCCTCGAACCTGGAAACCGTGAACACCTACGAGGGCGCACACGACGTCCACGCCCTGATCCTGGGCCGGGCGATCACCGGCGAGAATGCCTTCTGATCCCGTTGATTTCGGGGCGGGCGACAACCTAGTTACTGGGCGTTTAGGCGACCTGGGGGGGGAAGACATGGCGGCGGCGGAAAATACAAAGGCTGGCGAAGATACCGCAGCGGCCCCGGCTCAGCCGTCCCTGAGGATGGTGGTGGCAGCCTCGGCGGCGGGAACCACCTTCGAGTGGTACGACTTCTTCGTCTTCGGAAGCCTGACCACGGTCATCTCCAAGGTCTTCTTCACGGGCCTGCCCGAGGCCGCCGGCTATATCGCTGCCCTGGCACTTTTCGGGGCGGGCTTCTTCTTCAGGCCCATTGGTGCCCTGGTGTTCGGGCGGATCGGCGACCGGGTCGGGCGCAAGGGCGCCTTCCTGTTCACGGTCGTGCTGATGGGCGTGGCCACCGTGGCCATCGGTCTCCTGCCCACATACAGCCAGGTCGGGCTGCTCTCACCGGCGCTTCTTATTCTCATGCGGATCCTGCAGGGCTTTGCCCTGGGCGGCGAGTACGGCGGGGCCGCCATCTACGTGGCCGAGCATGCCCCCGACAATGGCCGGGGTCGGGCGACGAGCTGGGTCCAGACCTCCGCCGCCTTCGGCCTCTTCGCCGCCCTGTTCGTGATTCTCCTCACCCGCCTGGTGGTGGGCCGATATTTCGGGCCGGACGCCTTCGACGCCTGGGGCTGGCGGATACCCTTCCTGTTCTCGGCCGGCCTCCTGCTGGTGTCGATCTTCATGCGCGTGAGGCTGAACGAGAGCCCAACCTTCGCCAAGCTGAAGGAAGAGGGCGGGGCCTCGACTGCGCCCTACGCCGAGGCCTTCGGCCAGTGGAAGAACCTGAAGCTGGTCATCCTGGCCCTCTGCGCGGTGATGGCCGCCCAGGGCGGCGTCTGGTACACAACCTTCTTCTATAGCCAGACCTTCCTGGACAAGTTCCTGAAGGTCGCCCCCGAGACCATCAACCTGGTGCTGATGATCGTCACAGCGGTCAGCGCCGTCTTCTACGTGGTCTTCGGTGCCCTGTCGGACCGGGTGGGCCGCAAGCCGGTCATGCTCTTCGGCATGACCCTGATGCTGGTCGCCTACTTCCCGGGTTTCCATATGTTGGCCAAGTTCGCCAATCCCGCCCTTGCAGAGGCCCAGGCCCGCACACCTGTGGTGGTCTCCGCCGACCCCGCGGACTGCTCGCTCCAGTTCGATCCGGTGGGAAAAAAGGTCTTCGTGTCCTCCTGCGACGTGGCCCGCAGCATCCTGGCCAACGCCGGCGTCTCCTATGATAACCAGAACGCGGCACCGGGATCGCAAGCCGTGGTCAAGGTCGGCAACGTCACCGTCGCCTCCCGCTCCGCGGCGGGCCTGCCGGGCGCCGAGGTCAAGGCGGTCCGGGCCGGGGTGGAGGCCGAGGTCAAGGCGGTGCTGGCGGCGGCGGGCTATCCCGCAAAGGCCGATCCGGCGCGTTTCAACATGGCCGGTGTCCTCGGGGTGATGATGGTCTTCGTGATCGCCGCCACCGCCCTCTTCGGACCCATCGCTGCCTGCCTCGTTGAACTGTTCCCGACCCGGGTGCGCTACACGGCCATGTCCCTGCCCTATCACATCGGTACAGGCTGGATTGGTGGCTTCGTGCCCTTCTTCGCCTACGCCATCGTGATCGGCGTGGGGAATATCTATTCAGGTCTCTGGTACCCCTTTGCCTTCACCCTCCTGTCGGTAGTGACCTGCATCCTTTTCCTGCCCGAGACCCGGGGGCGCAGGCTCGACGCCTGAACCAAAGGCGTCAGCGGGCGACCGGCAGGGGAGAGATCAGCAGGCCAGCCTCCCGGTAGGGCGCGGGATCGCAGGCCAGGACCACGGTCCGACCCTCGGCGAGCCGCTGGACCACCAGACCGGGAGGGGCGTCTGCGGGCGTCGCCCGAACGGCATCCCGGCGGGCGAGGGCGGCCAGCTCTGTGTCGGCCCCTTCCCCCAGCACCAGCAGGTCGACTCCGGCAAGGACCCGGCAGGCCTTGAGGGAGACAAGGTCGGCGGGCGTGTCCGGCGGAAGGCTGAACAGCCGCCCGGGGGGCGCGGTGCCGGATTCCAGGGCCGGGAAAAGGGCGGCGTCCGCCGCAGCCTCTCCGCCGGCCTCCAGGGCTTGGGGAAGATCACCGTCGAGCAAACCGGACAGGAAGACCCTGCGATCTGCTGGATCTGGGAATCGGGCGCGCAGGACGTCCTTGCGAGCGTCGAGATAGGCGGCCAGGCGGCCCAGTCCCGGGGGAAGGCGGGTTTCGATCTCGGCGCGCAAGCGGGAGACGAGGAGGGGGGAGGCTCCGCCGGTTCCCAGCGCCACGACCACGGCGCCCCTGTCGATGATGGCCGGAACCGTGAAGTCGCAGAGGGCCGGTCGATCCATGACGTTCACGGGAACCCCGGCGGCACGGGCGGCGGCGGCGGCGGCGGCGCAGGCTGCAAGATCCGGATCCGCGACAAATCCCAGGGCCATGCCCGCCCAGGATCTCGGGTCCGCAGCATCGGACAGGTGCAGATCGACGATCTCCGCCGGGCTTGCGGACAGCAGGCGATGGCGAGCGGCCCGGCCTTCACCGGAGCCGGCCAGGCCGACCCTTCGCCCGATCAGGGGCACAAAGGCGGGGAAGACGTCCATGGTCCGGCCCCAGGGCCCCTACTTGAGGGTCTTGAGATAGTCGATCACAGCGGCGCGGTCGCCAGGGGCGGTAATGGCGACGGCCATCCGGCCGCCGGGCGCGAAGGCCTGGGGCGCGGCAAGATAGGCGTCCAGGCTGGCCTCGGTCCAGGTTCCGCCCTTGGCCTTGAGGGCTGCCGAGTAGGTGAACCCGGGGGCGCCGGCCACCTTGCGCCCGGAGACGCCGTTCAGGCTCGGTCCGGCCACGCTGCTCTGGGCACCATGGCAGGTCTTGCACTGCAGGGCGAAGAGCCGGGCACCGTCTGCGGCGTGGGCTGGCGAGGCGAGCGCGATAGCGAGGGTGGCGAGCATTGGCAGGGTCGGCAAAATGCGCATGGAGAACTCCCGGGTGCAGTCCCGCCTAACTATACAGCTGGTTCCGAACGCTGTTAAGATAAGCTACCGCATCATCCCCGAGGGAAAGCCCCAAATGGCCACAAGTCTCGAGATCAACGGCAGGACAGTCCAGGTCGAGGCCGCACCGGACACCCCGCTCCTTTGGGTTCTGCGCGAAGAGGTCGGGCTGACCGGACCCAAGTTCGGCTGCGGGATCGGACAGTGCGGCGCCTGCACGGTGCTGGCGGACGGTGCCCCGGTGCGGTCCTGCTCCCTGCCGGTCAGCGCCCTGTCGGGCATGAAGATCACGACCATCGAGGGCCTAGGCGGGACCCACCCCCTGCAGGCAGCCTGGGTCAAGCTTGATGTTCCGCAATGCGGATACTGCCAGTCGGGGCAGATCATGAGTGCAGCGGCCCTCCTGGCCTCGAACCCTCGTCCTTCGGATGCGGAGATCGATGCGGCCATGGAGGGGAATATCTGCCGCTGCGGCGCCTACCAGCGGATCCACGCCGCCATCCACGAGGCCGCCCAATCGACTACCCAAGCCACCCCCAAGTCCCGCGCCTGAGGAGATCACCATGAACTCGCATGTCGATCAGGCCGCCGCCCGAAGCGGCGCCACCCGCAGGGACCTGGTGGTCGGAACCGCCCTCGTCTCCGGTGCCCTCCTCGTGGGCTGTTCTCCTGCGGACCTGATGTCCGCCGGGGCCAAGACCGAGGTTGGAGCCTTTGGACCCTTTATCCGCATTGCCGCCGACGGCGCGGTGACGGTGGTGTCCAAGCACATCGAATTCGGCCAGGGCAGCCATGCCAGCCTCGCGGCCATCGTGGCCGAGGAGCTTGACGCCGACTGGAGCCGGGTCAGCGTCGAGCAGGCGCCCGCCAACGCCAAGCTCTATGCGAACTCCAAGATGGGGGTCCAGGGTACTGGCGGCTCGACGGCGATCGCCAACAGCTGGATGCAGCTGCGCAAGGCCGGGGCCGCCGCCCGGGCCATGTTCACAGGCGCGGCGGCCGCCGCCTGGAAGGTCCCCGAGGCCGAGATCACCGTCAAGGACGGCGTGGTCAGCCACGTCGCCAGCGGCAAGAGCGCCGGTTTTGGCGACCTCATCCAGGGTGCCGCCGCCATCACGCCGCCTGCCGAGCCCAGGCTGAAGTCGCCCGAGGCCTTTACCTTGATCGGGACCGACCGGGTCCGTCGCAAGGACTCCCTGGCCAAGAGCACCGGACAGGCCCGCTACACCCAGGACGTCCATCTCGAAGGCATGCTGACAGCCGTGGTCGCCCACGCGCCGCGCTTCGGCGCCAAGGTGAGCGGCTTTGACGCCGCCGAGGCCCGCAAGGTGGCCGGCGTTGTAGACGTGATCCAGATTCCTACTGGCGTGGCCGTCGTCGCGAAGTCGACCTGGGCGGCGATCCAGGGCCGCAATGCGCTGAAGGTGACCTGGGACGAGACCAAGGCCGAGGGCCGGGGCTCGGCCGAGCTGGAAGCCCAGTACACAGACTGGGCCGCCGGAAAGGGTACCCTGCCCGACAAGCTCAAGTGGGAGTCCTTCGAGAGCCGCGGCGACGCCGCCGCAGCCGGGGACGGCGAGGTCTTCGAGGCCACCTTCGACTTCCCCTTCCTCGCCCACGCTTCCATGGAGCCCATGAATTGCGTGGCCCAGGTAGGCGGAAAGGGCGGCACCAAGCTGACCTTCGCCTCCCAGGCGCAGACCATTGATCAGATCAACACAGCGCGTGTCGTCGGTGCCCTGCCGGGCTCCATCCAGATCGAGACCCTGTTCGCAGGCGGCTCCTTCGGGCGCCGCGCCAACTTCCAGTCAGACTACGTTGCCGAGTGCGTCCACATCGCCAAGAAGGTGGGCAAGGGAACACCGGTAAAGCTGGTCTGGACCCGTGAAGATGACATGGCCGCGGGCTACTTCCGGCCGCTGATTCACCACCGGGTCAAGGTGCGGCTCGACAAGGACGGCTTCCCCGCCGCCTGGACCCACCGCGTGGTCACCCAGTCCCTGATGAAGGGATCGCCCCTTGCCCCCAAGGGCATGGACACCTCCACGGTCGAGGGGGCCATGGGCTCGCCCTATCTCAAGGTGACGCCCGCAGTGGACTGTCAGGTCCTGATGCCCGAAGTCGGCGTACCGGTTCTGTGGTGGCGGTCCGTGGGGGCCACCCATACCGCCTTTGTCATGGAACACACCGTCGACCACCTGGCGAAGAAGGCCGGCAAGGATCCGGTCGCCTACCGCCTCGCCCTGTTCGAAAAAGCCGGTGCAGCCCGTCACATCGCGGTGCTCAAGCTCGCCGCCGAGAAGGCGGGTTGGGACAAGCCGGCGCCGGCCGGCGTGACCCGCGGCGTGGCAGTGCATGAGTGCTTCGGCTCCGTGGTCGCCCAGATCGCCGAGGTCCGGCTGGTGGACGGAAACCCGAAGGTTGGCCGCGTGGTCACCGCCATCGACTGCGGGACTGCGATCTCGCCGGACCAGATCGCCGCCCAGATGGAAGGTGGAACCTGCTTCGGCCTCTCCGCCGCCCTGCACGACGAGATGATCATTAAGGCAGGCGCAGTCGATCGGAAGAACTTCGACGCCTATCCCGTGCTCCGCCACTCCGAGGCGCCCAAGGTCGAAACCTATATCGTCGCCTCGACCAACCCCCCTTCCGGCGCGGGTGAACCCGGGGTCCCGGTGATCGCGCCTGCCGTCGCCAACGCGGTCCTGGCCGCCACGGGGACAGGCGCCTTCCGCCTGCCGATGATCCGCGCCTGACCTGCCGAGGGCAGATTTTCCGGCGTGGCGCCGCCCGCCGTCTGGTCTAGTAAGGCTCAACTCGAGCAAATGGGACCGGAGGAATCGGGGAGGCCATGCCGGAGAACGGACTTCGGGTCGCGCCCCTCGAGGCGCTGACAGCGGGCCTGCCGGTTCCCTTCGGCGGTGACCGCGTTACCTTCGTGGATGCGGGCCTCGCAGCCCGCTTCCGGCCCGGCGACCGCCTGGTCGTGGTCCAGGAGTCCGGCGAGCTTCTTCATGTGTCTGCCGAGGTCGGCGGCATCGTTGGATCCGCAGTTGCCGCAGCAGATTCGGCCTTCAGCGTTCTGTCCCACGTCCCTGACGAGGCCATAACCGCCTTCTTCGAAGCGTTTGCGCGCCGGCTGGAGGACGGGTCCGTCTGGGCGGGGGTCGCTGCCGCCAACGCCCGCGATGTCGGGTCCGCCCGTAGCCGGGGGCGTTCGACGACCCGACTCGCTGCCGGCGAGGCCATGCGCCGGGATATGATCACCGGCCTGAGGGCCTGGCGCGACAGTCCGGCGAGCCGGGGCCAGGTCCTCGAGCGGATCGACCACGGCGGCTGGAGCATCGAACAGTACAGTGCGCCTCTGGGCGTCGTGGGCTTTGTCTTCGAGGGCCGGCCTAATGTCTTCGCCGATGCTGCGGGCGTGCTCCGTACCGGCAATGCCGTCGTCTTCCGGATCGGATCTGACGCCCTGGGCACGGCCCGAGCCCTGATGGAGGGTGCCGTCCGCCCGGCCCTGGCCGAAGCCGGCCTGCCACCGGGTGCCATGAGCCTCGTGGGCTCCGCCGAGCGGTCTGCAGGCTGGGCCCTGTTCGCTGATCGCCGCCTCGCCCTGGCGGTCGCCCGGGGATCAGGCCCCGCCGTGGCCCAGCTGGGCGCCATCGCCCGGCAGACGGGGACCCCGGTCAGCCTGCATGGGACCGGTGGTGCCTGGATGATCGCCGACGCCTCCGCCGACCCGGACCGGTTCCAGGAGGTCGTTTTCCACTCCCTGGACCGGAAGGTCTGCAACACCCTCAATGTCTGCGTCATCGTCCGGCCCCGGGCGGCCGACCTGGTCCCGGGCTTCCTGGCCGCCCTCGAGGCCGCCGGACGCCGTCGGCGCGGCTTCCGGCTGCATGTGCTGGAGGGAGCCCAGGGCTACCTGCCGGGCGGGGACTGGATGCACTCGCCCGTCGAGGTGGTTCGCCCTGAGGGCCCGGCGGTGGAGCCCCGCGCCGACATCCTCGCCGAGCCGGACCTGGCGCGGGAATGGGAGTGGGAGGAGACCCCCGAGGTCACCCTCGCCGTAGTCGACGACCTGGACGCCGCCATCGGCCTCTTCAACCGATGGGCCCCGCGCCTGGTCGCCACCCTGGTCGCCGAGGATCCCGCCGCCCTCGCCCGCTTCGAGGCCGGGATCGAGGCGCCTTTCACCGGTGACGGCTTCACCCGATGGGTCGACGGCCAGTATGCCCTGAACCGGCCCGAGCTGGGCCTGTCCAACTGGGAGGGCGGCCGCCTGTTCGCCCGGGGCGGAGTGCTTGGGGGAGACGGGGTCTTCACCATCCGGACCCGCATGCGGCAGGTCGACACCGGGCTCGACCGCTCCGGGGGCGCCGCCTCTTCAGGGAGCCTCCGGGCTCGCCCGGAAGCCTGACATGTGGGCGGCAGGACAGGTGGGGCGTCGGTCTGTGGGGGGGCATCCCGGGGCCCTCCGGCCCGGCTTCGTCCTCTCGCGGGGCATGAAGGTTGGACTTTACGGCGGTAGCTTCAACCCGGCCCACGAGGGCCACGCCCACGTCGCAGAGACCGCCCGCCAACGCCTGGGTCTCGACCGGGTGATCTGGCTTGTGGCGCCCCAGAACCCCCTGAAGTCCAGCCACGAAACCCGCCCCCTCGCCCGTCGCATGGCCGGGGTCCGCGCCTTTGCCCGGGACCGGGGCATGATCGTTTCCGACGTCGAGTCTCGCATCGGGACCCGGTATACCCTGGACACGATCCTGGCCCTGAAGGCCCGCTTTCCCGGGGTCCATTTCATCTGGATCATGGGCGCTGACAGCCTGGCAGGCTTCCACCGCTGGCGCGGATGGACCCAGATCCTGCGCGCCGTGCCGGTGGCGGTCGTCTCCCGCCCCTGGATCTCGCTGAAGAGCCGTGCCGCCCCGGCGGCGCGGCGGTTTTCGGCGGCGCGTCTGCCCTTCCATCGGGCGAAGGCCCTGCCCGGCTTGGCGCCTCCCGCCTGGATCTTCCTGTACGGACCCCTCAACTTCCAGTCGTCGACTGCCCTGCGCGAGCGGATGAGCGCCGTGCGTTCACGTCAAGGCTGACCCAGGGCCCAGCCTGTGCTAATGGTTCATTCTAGCGTAACAGAACAGGAGTTCTTCCGCTGAGCCCCGACCCTGCGCCATCCGCGCAAACCGCCCCGGCCCCGGCCGCCGAGGCCGCCCTCCCGCAAGGCGTTTCCACGCTGGAGGAGCTTATCCTGAGCCGCCTGGATGACGACCAGGCCCAGGACGTCGTCTTCATCGATCTCAAAGGCAAGAGCGCCATGGCTGACGGGCTTGTGGTCGCGTCCGGCCGCTCGCATCGGCACGTGGGCGCCATTGCAGACCACCTGCTGCGCGCCCTGAAGGAGCGAGGCTACGGCCGCGCCCGGGTGGAGGGGCTGCCGCACTGCGACTGGGTGCTGATCGACGCGGGCGACGTCATCATCCACGTCTTCCGTCCCGAAGTCCGGGCCTTCTACAACATCGAGAAGATCTGGTCGGTCGAGTCCCCCGGCCATCGCACCGCGATCTGAGCGGGACGCCATCTGGACACCCGGGATCCCGTGACGCACCCTCGCGCCAGGGGGACCTCGCCATGACCTTATCCACTGAACACGACCTCCTCGACCGAAGCGCCGGCGACCTGGTCGCCGCCCTGGCCGACCGCAGGGTCGGCGCGCTGGAGCTGACCGACGCCCTGATTGCCCGGATCGAGACGCGGGACGCGGAGATCAACGCCGTCGTCGTCCGCGACTTCGACCGCGCCCGGGACGCGGCGCGCGCAGCGGACGCCCGGCTCTCCGCAGGCGATCGCCTTCCCCTTCTGGGCCTGCCCATGACCGTCAAGGAGTCCAACCAGGTGCAGGGCCTGCCCTCGACCTGGGGCAATCCGGCCTTCCGCGGCTGGGTGGCGCCCGACGATGCCACGGCGGTGGCGCGCCTGAAGGCGGCGGGGGCGATCATCCTTGGCCTGACCAATGTGCCACCCTTCCTCAGCGACTGGCAGAGCACCAACCCTGTCTATGGGCGAACCTCCAACCCCTGGGATCCGTCGCGCTCTCCCGGCGGCTCCTCAGGCGGCGCCGCCGCGGCCCTCGCTGCGGGAATGACCCCCCTCGAACTCGGCTCCGACATCGGCGGCTCGATCCGCGTTCCTGCAGCCCTCTGCGGCGTCTTCGGGCACAAGCCCACCTGGGGACTGGTCCCCACCCGGGGTCACACCCCCCCGGGGACCGACGGGGTCCCGGTTCCCCTGGCGGTCGTCGGGCCGATGGCCCGTTGCGCCGCGGACCTGGGGCGAGCGCTCGGCGTGCTGGCGGGTCCGGAGGCGGAAGACGCCGCGGGTATGGCCTTCACCCTGGCACCGCCCCGGCGGGAGACGCTGGCGGACTACAAGGTCCTGGTGCTCACTGACCACCCGCTGACCCCGACCGACAGCGAGATCGCCGGCGCCGTCGACAACCTGGCGCGGCGGCTGGAAGCACTGGGGGCATCCGTCCGCCGGGCACACGACCGGCTTCCCGACCTCACCGACCAGCATGCGATCTACCAGCGGCTCCTGAACACGGCGATCAGCCGGGGCACGCCGGGGGCGACGCCGCCGGACGCCCATGCCTACATGGACCTCCTCGACGCCCAGCTGGCCTTCCGCCGCCGCTGGGCGAGCCTGTTCGAGACCTTTGACCTGGTCCTCGCGCCGGCCTTCGGCGTCACCGCCTTCCCGCATGAGGACGGACCGGAATCCCAGGAGCGGACCCTGAAGGTCAATGGGGTCGATACGCCCTACTACGCCCAGCTGGGCTGGCCTGCGGTCGCCCTCCTGCCCAACCTGCCCGCCACGGCCCTGCCCCTCGGACTGTCCCGCCAGGGACTCCCCATGGGGGCCCAGGTGATCGGTGGCTGGATGCAGGACCTGACGACGATCCACTTCGCCGAACTTGTGGAACGCGAGTTCGGCGGATTCATCCCACCCCCCAGGTTCAGCGGTTGAAGATCGCCATTGTCGCCATCGGAAGGCTTGGACGGTCACCTGAGGCCGACCTGGTTCGCCTCTACGCCGAGCGCGCAACCGCGGCGGGACGCGCCCTGGGCCTTGGACCCGTGGAGGTGATCGAGGTCGAGGGGCGCAAGTCCGGCAAGGGCTCAGAGGCCGAGGCCCTGTCCGCCCACCTGGCCGAGAGCCGCGTCATCGCCTGCGACGAACGGGGGCGGGCGCGCAGCTCCCGGGACTTCGCCGCCGAGATCGGGCGGCTGAGAGACGACGGCGTGCGGCGGCTGGTCTTCCTGATCGGCGGGGCCGACGGTCTGGACCCGGACCTCCGGGCGCGCGCCCAGGACACCCTGGCCTTCGGGCCCCAGACCTGGCCGCACGCCCTGGCCAGGGTCATGCTGGCCGAACAGGTCTACCGGTCCGTTACCCTCCTGGCTGGAGGCCCCTACCACCGTGACTGAGCCGAACGCCCAGCGTCGACTTCACCGCCTGGCTGGTGCCGGCGCAGGACTGGCACTGGTGTTCGGGGTGGCGGCGATGGCGCTCCAGGCCCCCCGGAGAGACCAGCCCATCCGGCCGGAAGCCAGCCCCGGCCTGATCCTCTTCAACCTGCGCCTCGCAGCTCCAGACCCCATGACCGATACGGCCCAGGCGGGGCTGGATGCCGCCAGGGCCGAGCTGGCCGCAGGCCTGATGCTGTCGGAACAGCTGTCCCAGGGGCGGGCGGCGGGCGTCGACCTCCTGGCGCCGACGACGGGACCCATCCTGGAGCGCTTCGGGAGCCTGCAGGCGGGCGGCCTACGCTCACAGGGGCTGACCTTCCAGTCGCCATCCGGCGGCGCGGTCCGGGCTCCCGCCAGTGGCGATGTCCTGTTTGCCGGCACCCTTGAAGGCTGGGGCGAGGCGGTGATCCTGCAGGCCACACCCCGGGGACAGGTTGTCCTGGCCGGGCCCTTCACCGCCTCCGTCCAGACGGGCGATGCCGTACGGCAGGGCCAGGCCCTCGGCCAGGCGGCCGACCGGGGTAGCGCGGTGCGTCTCTATATCGAGCTGCGGGACCTTGGCCAGCCAATCGATCCCCAACCCTGGCTACGCTCCGAAACGCCGTGATCGAAGGTTCTGGATTCAGGCAGGAAACAGGATAAGGCTCTGTTACTAAGCGGTTCTGCCGCACTCCTGACACTCCCGCCGGTCCGGCCGTGCGGCGCAACGGGTGGTTTTATGAAGAAGTATCTCCTCGTCGGTGTCTCCACCTTCCTTCTGGGCGCCGGGGCTACGGCCTACCTGAACCAGAGCGCCTCCGCGGCTGTCGCGTCAGGAGCGGAGAGCTACCGCGTGCTGGAATTGTTCGGCGACGTGGTCCAGGCCGTGGAGGAGAACTACGTCTCCGAGGTCGAACCCCGGAAGCTGATCGAGACCGCCCTCGACGGCATGCTGACCTCGCTCGACCCACACTCGAACTACCTGACCCCCGAAGCCCTCAACGACATGCGCGACCAGACACGGGGGGAATATGGCGGGCTGGGTCTCGAGATCAGTTCCGAGGACGGGGTGGTGAAGATCATCTCGCCCATGGACGGTACGCCAGCCTTCAAGGCGGGGATCAAGGCGGGTGACTACATCACGGCGGTCAACAGTCAGTCCGTGATCGGCATGTCGGTGAGCGAAGCGGTCAAGCTCATGCGCGGCCCGCCCGGAGAAGCTGTGACCCTGTCCATCGCCCGGGAAAGGTCGGACCCGTTTGACGTCAAGATCGTCCGGGAAGTCATCAAGACCAAGTCGGTCGCCTCCCGAATGGAGGGCGACTATGGCTATCTTCGCGTGTCGGCCTTCAACGAGAAGACCACCGACGAAGCCGCTGCAGCGATCCAGGGGCTCAAGGCCGGGAACCCGGGCATGAAGGGTCTGGTCCTCGACCTGCGGAACAATCCGGGCGGTCTCCTCGACCAGGCGGTGGGAATCTCGGACCTCTTCCTCGAGAACGGCGAGATCGTGTCGCAGCGGGGGCGGAACCCCAGGGATATCGAGCGCTACAATGCCCGTCGGGGGGACCTGACCGGAGGCCTGCCCATGGTGGTCCTGATCAATTCCGGTTCGGCCTCGGCGGCGGAAATCGTCGCGGGTGCCCTGCAGGACAGAAAGCGGGCGGAACTTGTCGGCCTGACCAGCTTTGGAAAGGGCTCGGTCCAGACCCTGATCCCCCTGCGCGGTGGGGCGGACGGCGCCATCAAGCTGACCACAGCCCGGTATTACACCCCGTCGGGACGCTCGATCCAGAAGACCGGGATCGAGCCGGACCTCGAGGTGGCCCAGTCCCAGGAGGAGGCCCAGGCCATTGCCAACCGCGCCTTCCAATTCTCCGAAGCCTCCTACCGGAATGCCCTCAAGGCCGATGAAGGCAAGACCCGCGTCGCACCCCATGCACCGGCCGAAGCCCCGCCGGCAGGCTTCAACCCGCGCACGGGAGACTTCCAGCTGACCCGGGCCAAGGATGTCCTGCGCTACGGATCCGTTGCCGCAACACCCAAGCTGCCCAAGCCTACCGCTCGGATGGCCGAGGTGGTCGGTCCCCGTCCTGCGGCCGCCCCTGCAGCGGCGGCGACACCGGCTCCTGGAACACCGCCCGCCGCACCCACCAGGGGGTTGGAGACGAA
>NZ_JBAXIM010000031.1:0-21449 GCF_037138395.1 Phenylobacterium sp. | reverse complement strand
CCGACGGTGGCGACATAGGCTCGGCCGTCAATCCGGACCGGCACGAAGTCGAGCTCGTCCTCGGAATACCCCGGCATGACGCTTGTTGTCGGCGTGGCGCCAAACAGAGGCAGGGGCCTCTGGGCCTTGGCCATGTAGCCCTTCACCTGGGCCACAGCTGCCTCGGAGCCCTTGGTCGGCCCCTCCGGGAAATAGCGGACCGGCGTGGCGGCCCGACCCTTGAGGGCGTCCTGGGCCTTGGTCCGATTGAAGGCCGAAGCCAGGCTTCCTGCCGTGGGCTCGAAGGCCTTGCAGTCCCCGGCGCGGGCGCACAGCCGGTCCGCCAGCTTCCGCTCGGCGCGGAAGGCCAGGCCCACCTTGCAGGTGCGACCCCAAGCCGCGCCCGTCCAGGGCGTGACGCGGATCTCCACCAGGGGCTTGCGGGAGGCCGCGGCCTCACCCGGCGAGGCGGCAGAGCGCTCGATCTGGATCAGGGCGGGCCGCCCCCCCGCCTTGCCCACATGGGCGTAGCCGCCACTGCACATCTCGCCCTGCAGGGTGGGGCCGGGAAGGATCGCAACAGGTTTACCGGGCGTCCTGCGGGCGAAGACCAGGCTCTGGCAGGCTGCGGAGCCTGACACATGGCTGACCTCGTAGACCTCAGAACCGGGAAGGCGCCGCACCTCCACCGGTGTGTCCCGACGACCCAGGCCGAGGGCCTCGCGGACCGCAGGGTCTCCTGCGACCTGCGCCTCAGGGATCGCGGAGGCTGGCGCTTCCGGAACAATGTCCACCAGCGCCTCGACGGCGGCCGTCCCCTCGGCGGACCAGCGCGCATCGCCCAGTTCCCGGGCCCGGGCGGCGACGGCCTCGCAGGGCGCGGCATCGGCTGAGGGCGCTTTGGGGGTCGCAGCAGGAGGACGGGCGGGAGCCGCGGCGGCGATGAGGATCGCGGCGGAAAGGCCAGCGATGACCAGACCTAGGATCCGGGTGGTTTCACTTCGGCGGAACATGCGTATCTCTCCGGGACTTGACCCCTGCACCCTGCGCCCCCTACCCCTGCAAGCGCCATAAGGGCAACTGGAGTTCGACATGCGCAGCCTTCTCTTCGCCGCCGTTCTGGGCCTGGCCGTTGCCGGGGCCGCCCACGCCCATGAGTATTCGGCTGGCGACCTTCGCATCGCCCATCCCTGGACCCGCCCGACCGTCGCGGGCGCCCCCGTCGCCGCCGGCTATTTTGAGGTCACCAATACGGGCAAGACCGCGGACCGCCTGGTTTCAGCCGCCTCCCCCAACGCTACGCGGGTCGAGCTTCACCAGTCCGCGATGGACGGCGGCGTCATGCGGATGAAGGCCTTGCCGGAAGGCGTGGAAATTCCTCCCGGCGGCACGGTCCGGCTAGCGCCCGGCGGACTTCACCTGATGCTGATGGGCCCCAACAAGGCCTTCGTGGAAGGTGACCGGATCCCCCTGACCCTCACCTTCGCAAAGGCTGGCAAGGTCGTCGTGCAGTTGGCCGCGGAGTCCAGCCCCGCCTCAGCCCCCGCGGCCATGCCCGAGGGCCACAAGCACTAGCCCCCGGCCAAGGCCTCTTCGATGTCGGCCTGCAGCGCCTCGGGCTTCACGCCCGGGCCGTAGCGGCGGATCACCTTCCCGTCCCGGCCGATCAGGAACTTGGTGAAGTTCCACTTCACAGCCCGGGTCCCGAGCAGGCCGCGGCGGGCGTCGGTCATCCAGGTATAGAGGGGGTCGGCACCGGGGCCGTTGACCTCAATCCGCGCGAGGACCGGAAAGGTCACGTCGTAGGTCAGGGCGCAGAAGCTGGCGATCTCAGCCGCGTCTCCGGGTTCCTGGTTAGCAAACTGGTTGCAGGGAAAGCCCAGGATCACCAGGCCCTTGTCCTGGTAGCGTCGCCAGAGGGCCTCCAGACCCTCGTACTGGGGCGTGAAGCCGCACTTGGACGCCGTGTTCACGGCCAGGATCACCTGCCCCGCCCACTGGGAGAGCGGAACGGCGGATCCATCCGCCGCCTGCACCGTAAAATCTGTGGCCTGGGACAGGGTCGCGGTCATCAGGCGTTGTCTTCGACAGGCGCGTCGGGGCCATTCTTCTTGATCGAGTCGATCGCGTTCTGGGCGCTGGCCTTGGAGGTGTAGCCCTCGGTCGAGAACATGATCTCGCTGTTGTAGCTGAACCGAACGCGGTACTCGCCCGCCTCGTCCTTGTAGATCTCGAACTTGTGAGCCATCGACTGTCTCCGGGAACTGAGGTTGTCGTCGTCTCCTTTTTTCCCGCCGATCCTGCAAGGTCAAGATCGCCGCCGTCAGATCGCACCCTGGAGCCCCCCGTCATGCCAGAGTCCCCCTCCCCGATCCGCCAGCTTCTCGCCATCATGGCCCAGCTCCGGGACCGGGAGGCCGGCTGCGCCTGGGACCTGGAGCAGACCTTCGAGACCATAGCGCCCTACACCGTGGAAGAGGCCTATGAGGTCGCAGACGCCATCCAGCGCGGGAACCTTGAAGACCTGAGGGATGAATTAGGGGACCTCCTCTTCCAGGTCGTCTTCCATTCCCGGATGGCCGAGGAGGCCGGTGCCTTTGCCTTCGACGACGTTGCCCGGGCGATCATCGACAAGATGATCCGCCGGCACCCGCACATCTTCGGCGAAGCGGGCCAGAGGACCAGTGGCGAGCAGGTGCAGGCCTGGGAAGTGGTCAAGGCGGCGGAGCGGGCCGCGCGCGCGCCGCAGGCGGGCCTGCTCGACGACATCCCCGCCGCCCTCCCCGGCCTCACCCGGGCGGTCAAGCTCTCGAAGCGCGCCGCCGGCGTGGGCTTTGTGTGGCCGAATACCGAAGCGGTACTCGACAAGCTGGAGGAGGAACTGGCCGAACTGCGGGCCGAGGTGGCGTCCGGTGACCGGGCGGCCCTGCGTGAGGAACTGGGCGACGTCCTCTTCGTCATGGCCAACCTGGCCCGGGACCTGGACATCGACCCCGAGGACGCCCTGCGCGAGGCCAATGCCAAGTTCATCCGCCGTTTCCGCCACATCGAGGCCCGCCTTGCCGAGGACGGACGGATACCGCATGGGTCCGACCTCGCGGAGATGGACGCCCTCTGGAACGAAGCCCGCGCCCAGGACAAGACCCGCCGCCCTTGACCCCCTCACCCGGCTTTGCCGGGAGCTCCCCCTGGGGGGAGCAATTACCGCCTCATTCCTCCCCCCAGGGGGAGGTGGACCGCGCAGCGGGCCGGAGGGGGTCAACGGCGTTTCAGCCGCACCCTCACTCCGCTTCACCCGGAAAGGCGCAGGTCAGGCCAGGACGGCGGCGCCGGGAAAAAGCGTTTCCAGCTGGCCCTGGGCCTGGTCTGACAGGCTGACCTCGAGGTTCACCGCGCCGTCATCCTGGTCCCGGCGCGCAATCACCCGGCCGTGGCGATAGAGCCAGGCGACAAGATCCCCCTGCCCGGCTTCCGCCCGGACCGCCATGGGCGGCGCCTCGTCGATCAGGCCGGCGATCCGGCCCAGCAAGGCCTCGCACCCCTCACCCGACAGGGAGGATACGAGCACAGCGGGGGGACGGGCGCGCAGGACATCGGCGGCGAGTTCCTCCCGGTCCTCCGGATCCAGGCGGTCGGCCTTGTTCCACACCTCGATCACCCGGCGGGCGTCCATCTCGACGTCCAGGCGACCCAGGACTTCCCGCACATCCGCCGCTTCGGCGTTGCTGTCAGGGCTGGAGATGTCTCGCACATGCAGGATGATGTCGGCCTCGCTGACCTCCTCGAGGGTCGCCCGGAAGGCTTCCACCAACTCGTGGGGCAGGTCTGAGATGAAGCCCACGGTGTCGGAGAGCACCACCGGACGCCCACCGGGAAGCGGCAGGGTCCGAAGGGTCGGATCCAGGGTCGCGAAGAGCATGTCCTTCGCCACCACCCCGGCATCCGTCAGCCGGTTGAACAGGGTCGACTTGCCGGCATTGGTATAGCCGACGAGGGCGACGGAAGGTGCCGGTGCCCTTTGGCGAGCGGCGCGCTGGAGGTTTCGCGTCCGGCGCACCTCGCCCAGCTCGCGTTTCAGTTTCCCGATCTTGTCAGCGATGAGCCGGCGGTCCGTTTCGATCTGGGTCTCACCCGGTCCGCCCATGACGCCAAAGCCGCCCCTCTGGCGTTCGAGGTGGGTCCAGGTCCGCACCAGGCGGGAACGCTCGTAGGAGAGCCGCGCCAGCTCGACCTGGAGGCGTCCCTCCCGGGTCCGGGCCCGGCGGGCGAAGATCTCCAGGATCAGGCCGGTCCGGTCGATCACCTTGACCTTCCAGGCCTTCTCCAGATTGCGTTGCTGGACGGGGGTCAGGCTGTCGTCGATGACGGCCACGTCGGCATCCAGGGACTCGCAGAGGGCCGCGATTTCCTCGACCTTCCCGGATCCGAACAGCGTCGCTGGCGTGCGCTTACGAAGGTGGACGAGCAGGCTGTCGCGGATCTCGAGGTCAAGCGCCCTCGCCAGCCCTTCGGCTTCCTCAAGACGCGCCTCGGGACTACGCCCGGAGACCCTTCCGTCCCGCTCGGGATGGATGACCACCGCGCCCTGTATGGGCGCCTCACGGCTGACGCTGTGACCGGTCAATCGATTTCGTCTTCGGAGGGCTCGTAAAGCTGGACAGGCTGTGCGGGCATGATGGTGGAGATGGCGTGCTTGTAGACAAGCTGGGCCTGGCCGTCCCGGCGCAGGAGGACGCAGAAATTGTCAAACCAGCTGACAACGCCTTGCAGCTTGACCCCGTTGACCAGGAAGATGGTCAGGGGTGTTTTGGTCTTGCGGACACTGTTTAGAAAGGTGTCCTGCAGGTTCTGCTTTTTATCGCCGGACATGGCTTTTCGCTCTCTTGTGTTGGGCGGGACTCCGCATCCCGCCGACAGCCGCTAGATCGCCGCAGCCCTGGCCGATGCAATATAGAGGCTGCGAAGCCGGGTTGCTACGGGTCCAGGGTGCCCCGTCCCGATCTGCCGGCCGTCAATGGCGACAACAGGCATGAGCAGGGCTCCGGCGCCCGTGAAAAAGGCTTCCCGGGCGGACAGGGCCTCCTCGAGGCTGAAGGCGCGTTCCTCGATCCGGATATTCTCGCTCCGGGCGACCTCCAGCAGGGTGGCCCGGGTGACTCCCCGGAGGATGTTGGCCGAGGTGTCCCGGGTCACCAGCACGCCCTCGGCGGTGACGATCCAGGCGTTCGACGAGGCCCCCTCGGTGACTTTTCCCTCAGCGTCGATAAACCAGGCCTCGCCGGCGCCAGCGGCCCGCGCGGCCTGCTTGGCGAGGACGTTGGGCAGAAGGCCGACCGTCTTGATGTCGCACCGGCCCCAGCGGTTCTCCGGTGTGGTGATCACGCCGACGCCGGCCGCGGCCCGGGCCTCGGCAGCGTCCGGATCGACGCGCTTTACCGTCACGACGACGGCGGGGGGCACGGGCTGGGCGGGAAAGGCATGGTCCCTCGGGGCCACGCCCCGGCTGACCTGCAGATAGACCAGTCCCTCCCGGATGTGGTTCCGGCGGACGGTCTCACGAAGCACGGTGGTCAGGGCCGCCCTGCTCATCGGCATGTCGATGGACAACTCGCCCAGGCTTCTTTCGAGCCGGGCGAAGTGGCCCTCGGGGTCACAGAGCCGACCGTCCGACATCGACCAGACCTCATAGATGGCGTCGGCTAGTTGATAGCCCCGGTCCTCGATGTGGACGGCGGCGTCCGCGTGCCGGACGTAGGCCCCGTTGACATAGGCAATGCGCCCCATCACCCCACTCCCCCTTCTGTGACGCTCCGTCCTCCTGAGAGGCCAAGAGACTTAAGTTTCCGGTGCAGGGCGGACCGCTCCATGCCGATGAAGGCGGCGGTCCGGGAGATATTACCCGAGAACCTCAGCATCTGGGCGTACAGGTAGTCGCGCTCGAAGACCTCGCGCGCCTCCCTCAGCGGCAGGGCGATGATCCGTTCCGCAGCAAGCCCGGAGCCCGTGTCCGCCCTCATCTCCTGCTCAGGCGGGATCATATCGGCGGTGATCGGCTCGGCAGGGTCGCCGGAAGCCAGGATGAGCACACGCTCGATCTGGTTGCGAAGCTGGCTGAGATTTCCAGGCCAAGTGCGGACCTGCAGGGCCACAAGGGCGTCATCGGATAACTTCCGCCTCGCCAGGCCGGCACCCTCCGATATCCGCTGGACGAAGAACTCCACCAGTTCCGGAATGTCCTCCCGCCGCTCCGCCAAGCCGGGAACATGCAGAGGCACGACGTTCAGACGGTGGAAGAGGTCCTCCCGGAACCGTCCATCGGCGATCTCGACCCGCAGGTCGCGGCAGGTCGAGGACACCACCCGGACATCCACCTGCACATCGGTATCCCCGCCCACGCGCCGGAACCTCTGCTCGACCAGTACGCGAAGGATCCGGCTCTGCGTCTCGCGGGGCATGTCCGCAACCTCATCGAGGTAGAGGGTGCCGCCGTGAGCGCGCTCGAACACGCCGATCTTGGCGGGCCGGCCCGCGTCGCCCTCCTCACCGAAGAGCTCGATATCGACCCTTTCCGGGGTCATGCCAGCAGCACTGATCGCCATGAACTCGCCCCGCGCCCGGGGGCTGGCGGCATGAATCATCCGGGCGACGGTTTCCTTGCCAGAACCCGCCGGACCCGAGATCAGCACCCGGCTGTTGGCGGCAGCCAGCTTGGAGATGAGGCCACGTAGCTGCTGGATCGCGGGCGAACGGCCGATGAGACCGTCCGGGGTGACGGCCCGCGCCCGCAGCCGCCGGTTCTCCCGCCGCAGCTCAGAGGCCTCGAGGGCCCGCTCCACGACCAGCAGGAGGCGGTCCGACTTGAAGGGCTTCTCGAGAAACTCGTAGGCACCACGCTTGATCGCGCTCACCGCGGTCTCGATGTTGCCGTGGCCGGAAATCATGACCACTGGCAGGTCGGCATCCAGCGCCTTGACCAGGTCCAGAAGTTCCAGGCCGTCCATGCCGCCGCCCTGCATCCAGATATCCAGGATCAGCAGTGAAGGTTTGCGGGCGCGAATCTCGGCCAGCGCGGACTCGGAGTCGTTCGCCGTCCGAACGGCGTAACCTTCATCCGTGAGGATCCCGGCAACCAGGTCCCGGATGTCGGCTTCGTCGTCCACGACAAGCACATCAGACGCCATCAGACACTCTCCTGTTTGGCAGGCTCTGGGGTCGCAACGACGCCAGAGGTCGGCAGGCGAAGAAGGATCCGGGCGCCGGAGCCGGTTTCGGCGTCCGACAGGACAAGTTCCCCGCCATGCTCCTCCATCACGCGCTTGACGATGGCCAGGCCCAGGCCCGTCCCCTTCTCCCGCGTGGTCACATAGGGTTCGGTCAGCCGATCCCGGTCCTTTGAAGGCAGCCCCGGTCCGTTGTCCTCGACGACAAAGGCCAGGGCCGCTCCATCGACGCGGAGGTCGGCGAGGATCCGGCCGGGCGGATCCGGAGCGGTTGCGAGCCGGGTCCTCACTGCTTCTGCGGCGTTCTTGAGCACATTGGCGAGGGCCTGGGCCAGCATCCGGCCATCTGCCGTCAAGGTAGCGCTCGGCAGGGGCTCTGCGATCACCCATTCGATATCCGGGTTCGCCACCCGGCGCGCGAAGACCGCCTCCCGCAACAGTTCCGCCGCATCCTGTTCCGAGGGCTGGGGCGCCGGCATGCGGGCGAAGGCTGAGAACTCGTCGACCATCCGGCCGATATCGCCGACCTGTCGGACGATGGTCTCCGTGCACCGATCGAAGGTATCGAGGTCCGCTGGCTCTATGGTGTTCCTGAACTTGCGGCGGATGCGCTCCGCGGACAGCTGGATCGGGGTCAGGGGGTTCTTGATCTCGTGGGCGATCCGTCGGGCCACATCCCGCCAGGCGGCATTTCTCTGCGCCGAGACCAGCCGGGTGATGTCATCGAAGGTCAGGACAAGGCCGTCGCCCGTCCGGCTCGCCCGGACCCGGAGCCGCAGGGTTTCCCGACCGCGGCTGACGTCGATCTCGCCCTCGGCATGACCCACCTTCCGCGCTGCCGCGAGGATTTCTCCGGCTTCCGGCGCGGCGTCCTCCAGCCTCAGGGGCGCGGCGAAGACGGGATCCTCCGGCAGTTGCAGGAGCCGCACGGCCTGGCGGTTCACGACGGAGATCTGCCCATCCGGGCCTGCCGCCACGACCCCGGCGGAAACCTCGGACAGGACCGTCTCGATGAACTGCCGTCGGCGCTTGGCCTCGTCGCTGGCCCGGGTCAGGGCCTCCTGCTGCTGGCCGAGGTCGCGGGTCATGTCGTTGAAGGCCCGGGAGAGCACAGCGATCTCCTCGGGGTCGGACTCGGCGTCCACCCGGGCGGTCAGATCCCCCCCGGCCACGCGCTCCGCCGCTTGTACGAGCCGGCCCACCGGCGCCGAGATCGAGCGCGCGGCACCGGTCCCAAGCCAGATCGCACCGATCAGGATCAGGAGCGCCGTCTCGGTATAGGCCAGGGCGAAGGCGCGCTGGATGCGGGCGCGACTCTGGGCGGCGTCCCGGTAGGACACCAGCGCCTGCTCGGCCTCGGTCAGGTTCTCCACCACCCCCTCGCCCACCGGACGGACAAGATAGAGGTAGGCGTCGGGATAGCTTTTGAGCCGGAACAGGCTCCGGGTCAGGTTGGAGGAGACGAAGATGTCCCCCTCGTCCGCCGCCCGGAAGGCCGACTCCGGAGGGGCCAGGAAACCTGGCGCGCCCCCCGTCTCCGCCCGGGCCAGGACCCGCCCTTCACGGTCGATCAGGTAGGCCGCGGGAAAGTCATTGTCTGCCGCCTGCTGGGCCAGGAAGAGGCCGAAGGTAACGGGCGAGTCCGCCAGTGCGGAGGCGGCGCCGTTGAGGTCGCCAGCCATCAGAGACACGTGGTCGCGGACGTAGCGCTTCTGCTCCTCCAGGTAACTGCGGAAGACCGTCGCGGAATTCTCCACCACGGTCTGGACACGGGTCGAGAACCAATCCTCCACGCCGCGGTTCACCAACACCCCGTAGAAGAGGGCCACCACAAGGGCTGGAACCGTCGCCGCCGCTGCGAACAGGGTGACGAAGCGCAGGTGAAGTCGGGCGCCGGGATCGGTCTTCCTGTCCCTCAGAAGCCCCAGGACGGTCCGGCCTGCGGCGACCAGAAGCCACACGATCAGCAGTAGGTTGATCCCGAGGATCCAGAGGATGTTCAGGCTCGCCGGGGCCAGGGGTCCGGACTGGGGCGGCGAGGCGGCCAGAAAAATGGCGATGCCGGTCAGGGCCGCCGCTACCAGGAATACGCCGCCAGCAGTCGCCTGCGAGCCTGCGAAGGCTCGGAGACGGTCCAGTCGCCGTCCAGCGACCCCAACGATCGGACTCAAGCCCAACATGCTCAGATGCTAGAGCCGACTGTGCCCTAAGATCAACAGTTCGTTGCCTAAATGCGTCAGTTTCGGCGAGAACCTAGCGCCGTCCCCGGCTCATCTCCACCCCAAGGTCCTGGATCTTCTTGCGCAGGGTGTTGCGGTTCAGGCCCAGAATCTCCGCCGCCCGCACCTGATTGCCCCGGGTACCGGCGAGGGTCAGGGCGATGAGCGGGCGCTCGACCTCCTCAAGGACGCGGTCATGCAGACCGGCAGGCGGCAGGCCGTCGGGGAAGGTGGCAAAGTGGCTGGCGAGATAGCGCTCGACCAGGCCGGAAAGCGTCACGGGGCCCTCCTGGCCCTTCATCGGCGCCTGCTGGTCGGCAAGTTCCAGCTCGATGATCCGCGCGGTGATCATGTCTTCCCCGTAAAGGGCGCAGACCCGCCGGACCAGGTTTTCAAGCTCGCGGACATTGCCCGGCCAGGGGTGGGCCTTCAGCCGATCCAGGGCACCCGCATCGATGGTCTTGGATGGCAGCCCCTCCCGGTTGGCGCGCAGCAGGAAGCTACGGGCGAGGTCGGGAATGTCCTCGGTCCGGTCCCTCAGGGGCGGAATGCGAAGCGGCGCGACATTCAGCCGGAAATAGAGGTCCTCGCGGAACAGCCCCTGCTGGATCAGGGCCCGCAGGTCCCGGTTCGTGGCGGCGATGATGCGTATGTTCGGCCGCCGGCCTGTCCTGGGATTGACCGCCGTCTCCGAGCCGTCGATCACCCGCAGCAGGCGGGTCTGGGCATCCAGGGGCATGTCCCCGATCTCGTCCAGGAACAGGGTGCCGCCGTCGGCCTCCACGAGCTTGCCGATGTCGTTGTCACTACGGCCGAACAGCTCAGTCTCGACCCGCTCCCGAGGGACGGCGGCCAGGTTGATGACCACGAAGCGACCGTCCCGGCGTCGGCCCATGTCGTGAAGGGCCCGGGCCACCAGCTCCTTGCCCGTCCCGCTCTCGCCAAGGATCAGCACCGTCAGGTCAGCGCCAACCAGTCGGGCGATGGTACGGTAGACCTCCTGCATGGGTGCCGAGCGGCCGATCAGGGGAAGTCGCTCGTCCCGGGCAGCCCGGGCCTGGGCCCTGGAGGCCTCGGCATCCGCAGGCCGGGACAGGGCCCGCCGTGCGATGGCGGTGATGTCCTCAAGGTCGAAGGGCTTGGAGATGTATTCGAACGCCCCTGCGTCGGCGGCGTTGACCGCCGTCAGCAGGGTGTTCTGGGCGCTCATCACGATCACCGGCAGGCGCGGACGCACCTTCCGGATCCGCGGTAAAACGTCGAACACGTTCTCGTCGGGCATGATCACGTCCGTGATGACCAGGTCACCCTCGCCCTCCGAAACCCATTTCAGCAGGGTGGCGGCGTTGCCCGTCGCCCGGACCTGGTAGCCTAGCCGGGTGAAAACCTGGCTCAGCACCAGGCGGATGGAGCTGTCATCATCGGCGATGATGATCTTCTTAGCGGCGTTGGCGGCGGTGCTCATGCCGGCTCCTCCGAAACGATGGGCAAGAGGACCCGGAAGACCGTCCTTCCGGGTTCGGACTCGAAATCAATCAGCCCGCCGTGGGCGGAGACGAGCTTGGAGACCAGGGCGAGCCCCAGTCCGACCCCGCCGTTGCGGCCGGTGACGAAGGGCTGGAACAGACTGTCGCGAAGGGCGGGCGGAACCCCCGGGCCATTGTCGATGATGCGCACCTCAAGGGGCGTACTGCGAAGGCCCTTGGCCCCGCCGGTGCGAATGCGCACGCCATGCCGAAAGGCGGTGCGGATGATGATCTCACCCTGCCCGTCCCCCCGTCGATGGGCAGCTTCGGCAGCGTTCTTCACCAGGTTCAGGAAGACCTGAATCAGCTGGTCTTCATCGGCGGGGGTCATGGGCAGGGAGGGGTCGTAATCCTCGACGACAGTCAGGCCCTCCGCCACCCCATTGACCGCCAGGGTGCGGACCCGGTCGAGGACGAGGTGGATGTTGGTCGGGCGACAGGTCGGCGCTGCATCATCAGAGAAGGCCTCCATGCGGTCCACCAGGCGCTTCACACGGTCCACCTCGTCGACGATCAGCTGGGCCAGGGGCGTGTCCTCCGCCCGGACTCCCGACTTCAGAAGCTGGGCCGCGCCGCGGATGCCCGCGAGCGGGTTCTTGATCTCATGGGCCAGCATCTGGCCGAGGCCGATGATGGTTCTCAGTCCCGCGCTCTCCACGCCGCCCCGCTCGCCACTCAGGGCACCGGACCGGACCGTCAGGGTGAGCAGCACGGACCCTGCGTCCAGGGGTGCCGCCGATCCATCGGCCCGGAACATCGACTGACCGAACAGGCTGACCTCGAAGCCCCGCTCGCGGACGGGACCGCCCTCACTCCGCGCCCGGTCCACCAGGCCCATCAGCGGGGAGTCCGGAGAGACCGCTGCGGAGAGGCCGTTGCGGGTCATGACGCCAAGGGACTGCCCGAAGAGCCGCTCGGCCGCTTCATTGGCGGCCTGCACCCGCCCGTCTTCACCAACCACCAGGGCCGGCTCCGGCGCCAGGTCGAAGGCTGCTGCTCTCACGGACTCTCCAGCAGGAACCGGGGTCATGCCAGCGCCTCCATCCGCCAGAGCTCGGTCAGGCCGCGCTCGATCTCCCGAGGATCGTCCATCCGGCAAAGACGGCGCCGGGCCTCAAGCCTCACCACCGGATCAGTGGGGGTCGCCGCCTCATCCACATAGGCCGCAAGGTGCTTGCGGAAGATCCGCACGCCATTGCGATCCCCATAGAAGGCCAGGCTTTCGGCGAAGTGTTCAAGCACCACGCCCAGTCGAGCCTCCCGCCCCGGCTCCTCGGGAGCCTCGCCGGCAAGCCCCCCCTCGATCCAGGGGGCGATCCAGGGCCGTCCATAGACGCCCCGGCCCACCATCACCGCATCCGCGCCAGACTCCCTAAGCGCCCGTGCGGCATCGGCGGCGTTACGGATGTCACCATTGACGATCACCGGGACGGAGACTTCGGACTTCACCGCGGCCACCGCACTCCAGTCAGCCGCGCCCTTGTAGAACTGGCAGCGGGTCCGGCCATGGACGGTGATCGCCCGGATCCCCCGGGCCTCGGCCCCGGCGGCGATCTCGGGCGCATTGCGCGAGGCGTCGTCCCAGCCCAGCCGCATCTTCAGGGTGACAGGTGTGTCCACGGCCTCCACCACGGCGTCGATCAGCCGGAACAGCAGGTCCGGCTCCCGCATGAGGGCCGATCCGGCCAGGGCCCCGCCGGTGACCTCCCGCGCAGGGCAGCCAAAGTTCAGGTCAATGACGTCAGCTCCGGCCGCAGCTGCAAGGCGGGCGCCGGCGGCCATGTCTTCGGGCGCACGACCGACCAGCTGGACGACCATCCGGGGAAGGCCCTCGCCCACCGCCGCCCTTCGGACCACATCGGGCCGACCCGCGGCAAAGGCTGCACAGGCCACCATCTCCGTCGCCACATAGGGCGCGCCCAGGCGCGAGGCTGCACGCCGGAAGGGTAGGTCCGAGACCCCCGTCATGGGGGCGATCCAGACCCTTCCGTCGATGGAGACCCCGCCGATCCGAACCTGATTGCTCATTTTACAGTCACTACCATCGCTTCCTTTTTAGGCAATTTGGGGCCCGGGTAAAGTCCCCTTGCGCCTCACGCCACTGGACAGGCCGGCCGCGACGCCTAAACACCCAAGCATGACCTTTTCCGCCGTCATCGTCGCTGCGGGCGCCAGCCTCCGGGCGGGCCCTGGCCAGCCCAAGCCCTGGCGCGAACTTGGTGGACGCCCAGTCCTCAGGTGGTCAGCCGAAGCGCTTTCCAGGTCTGGAGCACGCCGCCTGGTCGTGGTCGTCACCCCCGACCGGCTGGAAGCGGCAAAAGACCTGCTATCGGACCTGCCTGGCCTGGTGGTCACGGACGGTGGCGTCCAGAGGTCAGGGTCGGTCCGATCCGGCCTGGCAGCCATTGACGGCCCGGCTTCGGAGCCCGTCCTGGTCCATGACGCTGCCCGCCCCTTCCTTTCCCGCGAGGTCATCCACCGGGTGCTCGAGGCCCTGACCGGAGCCGACGGGGCCATCGCCGCCCTCCCCGTCGCCGATACCCTGAAGCGGGGGCACGGGCTCGTGGAGGGCACGGTGGACCGCGAAGGCCTCTGGCGCGCCCAGACCCCCCAGGCCTTCCCCCGGGACCGCCTGCTCGCGGCCTTCCAGGCCTGGTCCGGCGCCGAGCCGACCGACGAAGCCGAGGTGATGGAGGCCGCAGGCGCGCGCATCGCCCTGGTCCCGGGAGACCCCCGGCTCTTCAAGCTCACCTGGCCGGAGGATTTTGATATGGCCGAGTCCCTTGCCCGCCCCGCCCGCGACATCCGCATGGGTCAGGGCGTCGACGCCCACCGCTGGGGTCCCGGTGACGGGGTCTGGCTCTGCGGGGTCCGCATCCCCCACGACGCCGCCCTCATCGGCCATTCCGACGCCGACGCCGGCCTCCACGCCCTGACGGACGCCCTGCTGGGGGCTCTCGGCGAGGGCGACATTGGCCAGCATTTCCCGCCAACGGAGGCGCGCTGGAAGGGTGAGCCTTCCGCCACCTTCCTCGCCCACGCCGCCGCCCGGGTAGCGGCCCGCGGCGGCCGCATCCTGTCGGTGGACCTGACCCTCATCTGCGAGCGCCCCAAGATCTCCCCCTACCGCGAGGCCATGCGCCAGACCGTGGCGGGTATCCTGAGCGCGCCGGTGGGCCGGGTCAGCATCAAGGCGACGACCACGGAGGGCATGGGCTTCACCGGTCGTGGCGAAGGGCTCCTGGCCCAAGCCGCAGCGGTCGTGGAACTTCCTTCAGATGATTTCGCCAACTGAGGGACTTGCGTGCCGCCCCCGGGCGGTGGTCAGGTCCGGCCAAGGCTTCCGCCCCGGAGATGAGCGATGTTTACCCTCGAGATCGTGACCCTTGCCCGACTGCTGATCGATGAGGCGCGCGAGCGGCAGCTCCGCATCGTCACTGCCGAAAGCTGTACGGGCGGCCTCGTGGCGGCGGCGATCTGCTCCATCCCGGGCGCATCGGACGTCTTCGAGCGCGGCTTTGTCGTCTACAACAATCGCGCCAAGCAGGAGCTCCTGGGCGTGGCCGGCGAGATCATCGCCGACCTGGGCGCCGTGTCCGAGCCCGTGGCCCGGATGATGGCCGAGGGTGCCCTGGAGAACTCCCACGCCCACCTCGCCGTGGCCATCACCGGCGTCGCCGGACCGGGCGGCGGCACGCGCATGAAGCCGGTGGGCACCGTCCATATCGCTACGGCACGGACGAACCACGGCCTGTATCACCGGCAGGAATTCTTTCAGTTCGAGACCCGCGACGAGATCCAGCTGGCCGCGGTCCAGTCCGCCCTCGAGGCCATGCGCGAGCACATCAGCCGATAGGCCCCTCCCATTGGGTCCCCCCAGGGGGAGCTGTCGGCAAAGCCGACTGAGGGGGTCAACGGCCCCTCAGCTGACCCCCTCCGGCCCGCTACGCGGTCCACCTCCCCCTGATGGGGAGGAATTAGAAGGGGGCGAAGAGGACCCGGGCCCGGTCTTCGAAGCAGGTGAGTAGCCGGCCCGCGGCACGGTCGAAATTCCCCGCCAGCAATCCCTGGAGCAGGCGGCTCCTGAACTCGAAGTCGATATCAAAGTCGATCCGCGTCCCGCCGTCCTGGGGAACGAAGTCCCAGCGGTTGCGAAGCCGGCGGAAGGGCCCCGAGATCAGGTCCACATCGATCCGCCTGAGCGCGGGGTCGCGCTGCACCCGGGTCGAGAAGGTCTCCCGCATGGGTCCGAAGGCCACCTGGACCTCGGCGTCCACCCCGTCGGAGCCGTCAGCCTCGGTTCTAAGGTTCCAGGTCCGCAGAGCCTGCACCCAGGGCACGAACTCCGGATAGCGGTCCACATCGCCCACCAGGCCGAACAGGGCGTCCGGCGCGAAGGGGGACTGGCGGGAAATCCGGTGGCGCAAGTCTGCCTATCCCGCCCGGGCCCGCCGCGCCGCCTTGAGCCGCGCGAAGTCCTCGCCCGCATGGTGCGAGGACCGGGTCAGGGGGCTGGCTGAGACCATCAGGAAGCCCTTGGCCCGCGCCGCCTCCTCGTAGCCCCGGAACTCATCAGGGTGGACAAACCGTTCCACCGCCGCGTGCTTGCGTGTCGGCTGCAGGTATTGGCCAAGGGTCAGGAAATCGATGCCCGCAGAGCGCATGTCGTCCATGACCTGGAGCACTTCCTCCCGGGTCTCGCCCAGGCCCACCATCAGGCCCGACTTGGTAAAGGCCTCGGGATCGGCCTCCTTCACCCGCTCGAGCAGGCGCAGGGAGTGATAGTACCGGGCACCGGGCCGGATGGAGGGATAGAGGCGCGGCACGGTCTCCAGGTTGTGGTTGAAGACGTCCGGACGGGAAGCGATCACCTCCAGGGCCGCCTCCACCGGCTTGCGCAGGAAGTCCGGCGTCAGGATCTCCACCGTCGACCCCGGGGCGCGGGCGCGGATTTCCCGGACCACGGCGGCGAAGTGTGCGGCACCACCGTCGGCCAGGTCGTCCCGGTCGACCGAGGTGATGACCACGTGCTTCAAGCCCATCTTCGCCACCGCGTCAGCCACGCGGGCGGGCTCCGTCGCGTCCAGGGGTTCAGGTCGGCCAGTGGCCACGTTACAGAAGGCGCAGGCCCGGGTGCAGACCTCGCCCATGATCATCATGGTGGCGTGGGACTGGGTCCAGCACTCACCGATATTGGGGCAGGCCGCCTCCTCGCAGACGGTCACCAGGCCGTGGGCCTTCACAATGGCCCGGGTGGCGGCATAGCCCTCCGACCCGGGCGCACGCACCCTCAGCCAGTCGGGCTTGCGCAGGACAGGTGTGTCCGGGCGGTTGCGCTTTTCCGGGTGCCGGGGCCGTGGGCCCTGGCGGGTATCGATCACGGTGGCCATGCCCCTAAATCAGCCCTTCGGCGATCCGGATCAAGCGCCCCTCGCCATCACGGACTGTAACGCGCCTTTTCATTCCCGTGAGGCGTGACTAACTTCGACCTCAACTGGACAGGCGGGAGACGGCGAATGGGCAGGCTGAGCGATCACCTCTATGGCGGCGGAACCCTATTCAGCGCCCTGGTGGAGGCGAGGACAACCTTTGGTCCGAAGAAGCTGATCCTGGAGGATCAGGACCGCAACCCGCTCAGCTACACTGACCTTTTGCGCTCCGCCTTTGCCCTGGGTCGCCGGATCGCCGCCGTCACGGAAAAAGGCGAAAGGGTCGGGGTCATGCTGCCGGCGAGTTCGGCGGGGGTGGTGACCTTCTTCGCCCTGCACGCCTTCGGCCGCGTCCCGACCATGCTCAACTTCACATCGGGCATCCGCAACCTCAAGGCCGCCTGCCAGCTGGCGGGCGTCAAGCGCGTCCTCACCGCCAACAAGTTCATTGAACAGGGCCAGCTGCACGACCTGGTCGACGCCCTCGAGACCGTCGCCACCGTCACCTATCTGGAGGACGTCCGGGAAAAGGTCGGACTGTTGGACAAGCTGTTCGCCGCGGCGGCCGGTGCCCTGCCCCAGCACTTCGCCACCCCAGCCCAGCCGACGGACATCGGGGTCATCCTCTTCACCTCGGGCAGCTTCGGTGTGCCCAAGGCGGTTGTCCTGAGCCAGGAAAACCTGGTCGCCAACGTCGCCCAGGTATCGACCTTCATCGACATGGATCCGGACTGGGTTATGTTCAATCCCTTGCCGATCTTCCATTCCTTCGGGCTGACCGGGGGTATTCTCCTGCCCTTGCTGACCGGGATGAAGGTGTTTGAATATCCCTCCCCCCTTCACATCAAGCAGATCCCGGCCCTGATCAAGGACACCGGCGCCGCCCTCCTGCTGGCGACCGACACCTTCATCAACCAGTACGCCAGGGCCAGTGACAGCGATGAGCTTTCCGGCCTGAAGTATATCGTGGCCGGCGCTGAAAAGGTTCGGGAAGAAACTCACAACCTAATGCGGGACCGTTTTGGCGGTGTTCCGGTCGTCGAAGGCTATGGGTCCACCGAGGCGGGACCCATCATCGCCATCAACCACCCGGGCGACAATCGCCGCGGCACGGGTGGGGGGCTCATGCCGGGCATGGAGGCCCGACTGGAGCCCGTCGAGGGCATCTCGGGCGGCGGAAAGCTCCTGGTGCGCGGGGCCAACGTCATGGCCGGCTACCTGCGTCCCGACGGCACACTGGATGCGCCCGTTGATGGCTGGCTCGACACGGGCGATATCGTCAGCCTGAGCGACGACAACTGGATCACCATCCTGGGTCGCGTAAAACGCTTCGCCAAGATTGGCGGTGAAATGGTCTCCCTGACCGCCGCCGAGGACCTGGTCCTGTCCCTCTGGCCCAACAACCGCCATGCCGTCATCGCTGTGCCCGACCCCAAGAAGGGCGAGCGGCTGATCCTCGTCACCGACCGCGCCGACGCCGCCGCGACGGCCATCATCGAACATGCCCAGTCCCTGGGCGCCCCTGAGATCGCCGTACCCCGCAAGATCATGATGATCGCCGAAATCCCCGTCCTTGGAACCGGCAAGACCGACTACGTCACCATCCAGCGCCTCGCCGCGGTAGACGGCCGCCGGGCCTCCTGAAGCCACCACGCAATTCCGCCCCCCAGGGGGAGGTGGCGCGCTCAGCGCGACGGAGGGGGTCTACGGCGGTGCCGACTGGACGTGCAGCGCGGGCCCGAAGGCGTCCAGCGCCGCCTCAGGCCCTACAGACGGCCGCCAGCCCTACGCAGCGGCATCGCTCGCGGCAGGTTCAACGCAGGATCCAGAGGGCGCTAAGGCCGGCGGCGAAGACCCAGTCATAGACCGCACACATGGGCGGGTACCAGGACGGCATGGCCGTGGTGATCTGGCGATGGTGGAGAAGATCCCACACCCCGTGAAGCCCGTAAGCCGCCGGGATGAACCCGGGGCTCCAGGTCAATCCCGCCAGCGCAAACGCCAGGAAGGCGACGGCCGCCAGCCCTTCCGTCGCCAGGATGCGCCTCCTGCCGTCCTGGAGCGCGAAGCCGACGTAGATGCCCGCCACCAGGCCGAGGATGACCGCGGCGAACGGGATTGAAACCGCTTCCGGGAGGACCAGGTGAACCGGCAGGCTGAGGAGAGAGAGCCCCGCGCCCGCCAGGGCCGGGTGTCGGGTGAGGCCTGATGCCAGTCTTGAGATCATCCGCGTCTCCTGCGCCGCCCAGCGCGCCGCGCACCGTCCGTCAAGTGTGAAGGGCCCGGCCAAAAGCGTCCAGGGCCGCCTCGTGCATGCCCTCGCTGATGGTGGGGTGGGGGAAGACCGTGGCGAAGAGGTCGGCCTCGGTGGCTTCCAGGGTCATGGCCAGGGCATAGCCCTGGATCATCTCGGTGACAGGCCTAATCCCCCCTCGGTTCGGGACGCATGGCCGCAAGGCCTCACATGAACAGCAATGGCTTTCGTAATGGTCGACCTTGGGGGTACATTGGTTTCCTCTTAGGTTTCCTCGGAACCTCTCAAATGTCAGCGGTCGGCCCTGCGCGCGCGGAAATGCCGTTTATCCCCGCAGCCGTCATTCCGCCCCAGAGAGATCCGCCATCTTGGTTGCTGGCGGCGCGCATGCCCTTCAATCAGATCGAAGGCTGGTCCCGAGCCTTGTTCGAAGCGGATGCCTACCGCGCGTTTCCGGGAACGCCCCTGTTCATTGTGGAGCCACAGGCCATCCGGACAGTCCTGCTGGATGCCGCACAAGACTTTCCGCAGGGTGATCTGCTCAAGCGCATGATGCGACCTGCTTGGGGAAGAGGTCTTTTCACGGCTGAGGATCGAGACTGGCGATGGCAACGGCGGGCTACGGCGCCAGCCTTTCGTCCGGTGGAGATGGCGGGGCTGGCCCCATTGGTCAGCTGCGTCGCCGACAGAACCGCGGAAAGCTGGACCGGGTCAGGACAGACGAACCTGATCGACATCCCTTCGGAGATGGCGAGGCTAACCTTCGACGTCATCCTCGACACAATGCTGTCAGGTGGTGAGGACTTCGACCGCGCCGCGATGCAGTCCCGGATCAAATCCTTCTTCGCGGACATCGGCAAGATGCGCGTCAGCTACTTCCTGGCGCCGGATGCCTATCATGCGTCGCGACCTGACGCCTATTCGGCACACCGCCAGCCCTTGCTGGACGACATCAGACGCATGGTTTCCCGCCGCCGGAACTCTGACCGCCGCTCCGACTTGGTTGATCTCCTTCTCCAGGCTCGCGACCCGGAAACCGGCCAGGGGATGGATGACGATCTGCTCGCCAACAACTTGCTCGGGTTCATCCTGGCCGGCCACGAAACCACTGCGCTGGCACTGACCTGGGCGCTCTACCTGGTCGCCATGCATCCCCCGACCGCCGCGCGAATCCGGGACGAGGTGACTGAAGTCGCGGGAACGAACGCAATCGACGCCACTCACGTCGATCGATTGGTGTTTACCCGCCAGGTTCTCAGCGAGACCTTGCGGCTCTATCCCCCGGCGTTCCAGGTCACCCGGGTGAGCCGAAAGCGAACGGAACTGGCGGGATTTCCGGTACAAGCCGGATCACGCGTCGTAATCCCCGTCTACGCGCTACATCGGCATCGAGGCCATTGGGCTAACCCCGACGCCTTCGACCCCGCCCGGTTTGCGCTGTCGGCACCACAGCCCGATCGCTTCACCTATCTGCCCTTTGGCGCCGGTCCTCGCATCTGCCTCGGCGCCGCGTTCGCGATGATGGAAGCGGTGACGGTCTTGGCAAGCCTCGTGCGGGCCATCGACTTCACCGTCGTCTCACCACATCGGGTGCGGCCGGTCGCCGGGCTCGCCCTGCGCCCTGCGGGGGGCTTGCCCATGTCGGTCCGAAGCGTGAGATGACGGTGGGCCCTCGGGCGTCCCCGCCACTCAAACGTGCAGCGCCCGGCCAAAAGCGTCCAGGGCCGCCTCGTGCATGCCCTCGCTGATGGTGGGGTGGGGGAAGACCGTGGCGAAGAGGTCGGCCTCGGTGGCTTCCAGGGTCATGGCCAGGGCGTATCCCTGGATCATCTCGGTCACGTCCGCCCCGATCATGTGGGCGCCGACCAGGGCGCCCGTGGCGGCGTCGAAGACCGTCTTGATGAAGCCTTCGGTATGGCCCGCGGCGATGGCCTTGCCGTTGGCACGTAAGGGAAAGCGGCCGACCTTGACCTCCAGGCCCTGGGCCTTCGCCTGGGCCTCCGTCAGCCCCACGGAGGCGATCTGGGGTGAGGCGTAGGTGCAGCCGGGGATGGGCGCGGTCAGGCCATGGGGCTTCTGGCCCGCGATGTGCTCGACGCAGTGGACGCCCTCGTGGCTGGCCTTGTGCGCCAGCCAGGGTGGGCCCGCCAGGTCGCCGATGGCCCACAGCCCGGGAACGCCGGTGGTGCCGTAGTGATCCGTGACCACGTGGGTCCGCTCGACCTTCACGCCCAGGGCCTCGAGGCCCAGGCCCTCGACGTTGCCGACAATGCCCACGGCGACGATGGCGACCTCGGCCTTCAGGGTCTCGGGTGCGCCGCCCGCCTCGACGGTGAGTTCAATACCCTTGCCGCTGCGGGCCAGGCGGCGGACCGAGGCCCCGGTGCGGAAGGCGATCCCGCGGGCCTCGAAGGCCTTCTGCGCCGCCGCCGAGACCTCCTCGTCCTCCACAGGCAGGATGCGCGGGAGGGCCTCGATCACTGTCACTTCCGAGCCCAGGGCCCTGTAGAAGCTGGAGAATTCGATCCCGATGGCGCCAGAGCCGACGACCAGGAGGGAGGTCGGCACCCGGTCAGGCACCATGGCCTCGCGATAGGACCAGACGCGCTCGCCGTCGGGGGCCAGGCCCACGTCCGGCAGGATCCGCGCCCGGGCGCCCGTGGCCAGGATGACGTTGGCAGCCTTCAGGACCCGCTCGCCCCCGGCCTTCAGCGCCACCCGGACGACCGGCGCCGGGGTGCCCGGCTCCAGCCGCGCCTCGCCCTCAATGACCGTGACCTTGTTCTTCTTCATCAGGAAGGCGACACCGGCGTTCAGCTGGC
>NZ_JBAXIM010000030.1:0-21672 GCF_037138395.1 Phenylobacterium sp. | reverse complement strand
GAACCGGGCAGGCGGCTATGCGTGACCGAACCCCGCATTCCCATCGGACTTCCCGCCCGCCGCGCCGCGCTCGACCTGCTGGCCGCCGCCTTCTCCCGCCGCGCCGGACTGGAGGACGAGTCCGCCGCGCCCGGCCTGGCTGACCTGGAGCCCCGCGACCGGGCCTTTGCCCGACTTCTGGTGCTGACGGCCCTGCGGCGGCTGGGCCCGCTGGACCGCGCCCTTGATGCGCGCATCCCGCGCGCCCCGCCGGAGATCGTTCGCAATATTCTGAGACTGGGGGCGGTCCAGGCCCTGGTCCTGGGCGCCCCGCCCCATGCAGCCGTGAGCGCCAGCGTCGACCTGGCCGAGTCGCTGCCTGACGCCCGCCGTTCCAAGGGCCTGGTCAACGCCGTCCTGAGGGGCCTGATCCGCGAGCCGCCGGACCTGTCCGACCCCGAGGCCCTGGCGCCGGACTGGCTGCTGGCCCGCTGGAGCGCGGCCTGGGGTCGGCCGGCCGCCCTCTCCGTGGCATCGATCATCGCCGGAGAGCCAGACACCGACCTGACTCTCAGGGAGGATCCGGGCGACCTGGCCGAGACGCTGACTCTGACCCGGATCGCCGCCGACACCTGGCGTACCGCCCGGCGGGGCGAGGTCGCAGCCTGGGACGGCTTTGCCGAGGGTCGCTGGTGGGTCCAGGACGCCAGCGCCGCCGTCCCCGCCCGCCTGCTGAACCCCAGGCCAGGCCTGACCGCCCTGGACCTCTGCGCCGCGCCTGGCGGCAAGACCCTGCAACTGGCGGCCGCCGGGGCGGAGGTCACCGCCCTTGACCGCTCTCCGGCCCGGCTGCGCCGGGTGCGGGAGAACCTGGAGCGGACCGGCCTGACCGCCGAGGTTATCGCCGCCGACTCCGGGACCTGGGATGACGGACGGACCTTTGACGCCGTCCTGCTCGACGCGCCGTGCAGCGCCACCGGGACCTTCCGCCGCAACCCGGACGTGCTCTGGGCGGTGAAGCCCGGGGACATCGCCTCCCTGGCCGCAGACCAGGCCCGGCTTCTGGACGCCGCCGCCCGGCGGGTGCGGCCGGGCGGGCGCCTTGTCTACTGCGTCTGCTCCCTGGAGACCGAAGAGGGCGAGGCCCAGGTCACCGGCTTCCTGAAGCGGTGCGCCGACTTCGCCCTCGATCCCATCGCCCCGGGAGAGGGCGGGGCGCCGCGGGAAAGCCGCCTTGAGGACGGGACCCTTCGGATCCTGCCGACCCACCGCCCAGGCGGGACAGACGGCTTCTTCATCGCCCGTTTCGCCCGTCGGCCGAACCGCCGCGCCCGCCGGGACTTGGCGCAGGGCGCAGGGGCCGTTAAATCCGGATCATGAGCCCGCGTCCGATCATCGCCCCGTCGATCCTCGCCGCCGACTTCGCCCGGCTGGGCGAGGAGGTCCGCGCCGTCCAGGCCGCCGGTGCCGACTGGCTGCATATCGACGTCATGGACGGCCACTTCGTGCCGAACATCACCCTGGGACCCGACATCGTCCGGGCCCTGAAGCCACACGCGACCATCCCCATGGACGTGCACCTGATGATCGCCCCCGTGGACCCCTTTCTCGAGGCCTTCGTCGAGGCCGGGGCCGACATTGTCAGCGTGCACCCGGAGAGCGGGCCGCACCTGAACCGGACCCTCAAGCGCATCCGCCAGTTGGGCGCCCGGGCCGGGGTGGTCTTCAACCCCTCGACCTCGCCTGCCGTGATCGAATGGATGATGGACGAGGTTGACCTGATCCTCGTCATGTCCATCAACCCGGGCTTTGGCGGCCAGAGCTTCATGCATTCCCAGCTGGCCAAGATCGAGACCCTGCGGCGGATGATCGACGCCAGCGGCCGGGACATCGTGCTGGAGGTCGACGGCGGCGTGACCGCCGAGACCGCACGCCTGTGCGTGGACGCCGGGGCCACCGCCCTGGTGGCGGGTACGGCGGTCTTCCGGGGCGGGCCCGACGCCTACGCCGCCAACATCGCTGCCCTGCGCGGCTGAGGCCCCGGGACGGGCTGAGGGCGGTTTCAGGGAATCGCCGGCTGGGCTAGAACCCTTTTGTCCTGCGTGACTGGCGAAACAGGTGGACCACCACCGGGGAGCGCAGGGACGTCAAAGCGCCGCTCGCCTGGGCCGACCTTCCGAACCGCCACGGAGAGCGCCATGACTGCTGCACCCGACTTCCCGCCCGCCCCTGACCGCGCGCCCATCCGCCGCGCCCTGATCTCGGTGTCGGACAAGACTGGCCTGGTCGAGGCGGCCCAGGCCCTGTCCCGGCTGGGGGTCGAGTTGGTCTCTACCGGGGGCACCCGCGCAGCCATCGCCGCAGCCGGCCTGGCGGTGAAGGACGTCTCGGACCTGACCGGCTTCCCGGAAATGATGGACGGTCGGGTCAAGACCCTGCACCCGGGCGTGCATGGCGGCCTGTTGGGCGTGCGCGACGCCCCGGCCCATGCCGCCGCCATGGCCGAGCATGGAATCGGCGGAATCGACCTCGTCTACGTCAACCTCTACCCCTTCGAGAAGACCGTGGCCGGCGGGGCGGACGCCGCCAACGCCATCGAGAACATCGACATCGGCGGACCGGCCATGATCCGCTCGGCGGCCAAGAACCACGCCTATGTGGCGGTCTGCACCGAGCTGGAGGACCTGCAGGCCGTGCTGGTGGAACTGGAGGCGGAGCGGACCACGAGCCTGTCCCTGCGCCGGACCCTGGCGGGCCGGGCCTATGCCCGCACGGCGGCCTATGACGCGGCCATCTCCACTTGGTTCGCTCGGGAACTGGGCGAGGCCGCCCCCAAGCGCCGCACCTTCTCGGGCCGGCTGGCCCAGACCCTGAGGTACGGCGAGAACCCCCACCAGGCGGCGGCCTTCTATGTGGAGGACTCCCCGCGCACGGGCGTGGCGACAGCCCGCCAGATGCAGGGCAAGGCCCTGAGCTACAACAACATCGCCGACACCGACGCGGCCATCGAACTGGTAGCGGAATTTGATCCGGCAAGGTCCGCGGCCGTGGCCATCATCAAGCACGCCAACCCCTGCGGCGTGGCCCTGGGCGCAGACCTCAAGACCGCCTACGCCCGGGCCCTGCAGTGCGACCCGGTCTCGGCCTTCGGCGGTATCGTGGCGGTGAACCGCCGGCTGGATGCGGCCACGGCGAAGGAGATCCTCAAGATCTTCACCGAGGTGGTCGTGGCGCCTGAGGCCGACGACGAGGCCATCGCCCTGTTCGCGAAGAAGAAAGACCTTCGCCTGCTGCTGACCGGTGGCATGCCCGATCCCCGGGCGCCGGGCGACGTCTTCAAGCCGGTCGCTGGGGGCTTCCTGGTCCAGGGCCGCGACACCTCCCGGGTGACCGCGGCAGACCTGAAGATCGTCACGCAAAGGCAGCCGACCCCGCAGGAGGTGGAGGACATGCTGTTCGCCTTCACCGTGGCCAAGCACGTCAAGTCCAATGCCATCGTCTTCGCCCGGGACGGCCAGACGGCGGGGATTGGCGCGGGCCAGATGAACCGGCGGGACTCCGCCCGGATTGCCGCGATCCGCGCCGGCGAGGCTGCCGAGCAGGCGGGCCTTCCGGAGAGCCTGGCCCAGGGCTCAGCCTGCGCCTCTGAAGCCTTCTTCCCCTTTGCGGACGGCCTGGTCCAGGCCGCAGAGGCGGGCGCCACGGCGGTGATCCAGCCGGGTGGGTCGATCCGCGACGCGGAGGTGATCGCCGCCGCCGACGCCGCCGGCGTGACCATGGCCTTCACGGGCGTGCGGGTCTTCCGGCACTGACCCCGCGGATCAGAGGGTGTCGACCATCACGAGTTCGGCGTCCTCCCGGGCGGTGATGCGCAGGACAGGCTCGTCGGTGATCGCCGCCCCGTCCCGGGTCCCGACGGTCACGCCATTGACCTCCACCGAGCCTCGGGCCGGCACGAGGTAGGCGCGCCGGCCAGGCGCCAGGGCGTAGTCCAGCGTATCGCCGGCCGGCAGGGTGGCGCCCAGCACCCGGCCCGGAGTGCGGATGGGCAGGGCCTCGTCCTCTCCCGGAAGGCCGGAGGCCAGGGTCACGAAGCGCCCGGCGCGGTCATCCCTCGGGAAGGGCCGGGCACCCCAGGATGGCGCGCCTCCGGCCTGGGCCGGCAGGATCCAGATCTGGAAGAGGCGGGTGACGCCCGGCTCGAGGTTGTACTCGGCGTGCCGGATGCCCGAGCCGGCGCTCATCACCTGGACGTCGCCGGCGGCGGTGCGACCCTGGTTTCCCAGGCTGTCCTGATGGCTGATCGCGCCCTCGAGGACATAGGTGATGATCTCCATGTCCTGGTGGGCATGGGGTGGAAAGCCCGTGTTCGGCTGGATGGCGTCGTCGTTCCAGACCCGCAGGGCACCCCAGTTCATGCGCGCCGGGTCCTGGTAGTCCGAGAAGGAGAAGTGATGCCGGGCCCGCAGCCAGCCATGGTCGGCACCGCCGAGGGTATCGAAGGCACGTAACTCGATCATGGGCGGGTTCCTTCGGCGGGAGTTCTCAGGGCCGCAAGATAAGGACTGGGAGGGTCAATTGGAAACGGCCGGGCGGAAGATTTTCCGTTGAACCCGCTGGACGCCCGAAAAGGGGCCGGGGTTCCTCGAGGGCGAGGACTCAGGGAGCCATTGCTCCCCCGAGGGGGAGCTGTCGGCGAAGCCGACTGAGGGGGTCAGCTGAGGGGCCGTCGACCCCCTCCGTCCCGGGGCTCTCGCCCCGGGCCACCTCCCCCTTGGGGGCGGAGTTACAGGGCCAATTACGCCCCAAGGGAGAGCTCAGGGCGAAGCCAGGCGAGGGTACCGGGACCTAGAACGGCCGGGGCTTGACCCCATTGGCGGCGAAGTGGGCCAGCATCCGGGTCCAGGCGTCCCGGGCTGCGGCAGGATCGTAACTGGTGCGGTAATCCGCGTGGAAACCGTGCTGGCTGTCCGGATAGACGATGATCTGACTGTCAGTCTTGCGCGCGGCGACCAGGGCGCTGCGCATGGCCTCGACATCGGCAAGGGGGATGCCCTGGTCCTTGCCGGCATAGAATCCGATCACCGGGGCCCGCAGCTGGGCCACGCCGGGGAGCGGCCAAGGGCGGTTGGTTTCGCCAAGGAACTCCCCCGGCTTGGGCGCGGTCAGCCGGCCATACCAGGCCGCGCCGGCGCGGAACTCCGGCATGCGTTCGCAGATGAGCCAGGAGATGGCACCGCCCCAGCAGAATCCAGTGACCGCCATCCGGGACTTGTCCACGAAGGACTGGGCCTTGAGGAACCGGACGGTCCCCGACAGGTCGTTGAAGATCTGCTTGTCCGAGGCCGCGCCCACAATGCGGCGGATCTGGTTGAAGTCATTGGTCTTCGAAGGATCACCCGACCGGACGAAGAGGTCCGGGGCAATGGCCACGTAGCCCAGCTTCGCCAGGCGGCGGCAGACGTCACGGATATATTCGTGGACCCCGAAGACCTCGGAAATCACCAGGACGACGGGAAACCGGCCCGGGGCGTCGGGGCGGGCCAGATAGGCGGGCACCATGCGGTCGCCCACATCCACCTCGACCTCGCCCGCGACAAGGCCCGTCGCGGGGGTCGTGACAGTCTGGGCCTCTGCGGAGAAGGCATAGAGGGCGTAGCCGCCGAAGGCGGCCAGGGCCAGTCTCCGCCGCGAGACGGTCAGGTCCCCAGGTTCGGTACCCTCCGGACGCGTCAGGGTCTTCATGGTTCGGGTCTCCCTCGCCAGCCCTCGCCGGCCGCCTCCCATTTGGCGACAGGTGCGGCCGGTGTCAAAGCCTGCGATGCCTGAAAGGTCGGTTCCGGGGGCTTCCGGCGGGGCTTGGGAGGGAGCATATCGTTGACTATGGACGGAAGACGGATGAGGCCGGGCGCCCTGCGCCGACTGACGGATGGGGAGATGGCGCTGGCGGCGGCCGTGTTCGGCTCCGCCCTGGCCCTGGAGCGCGTCCGGATCTTCGCCCTGCCGGTCTGGCGCCGTCCTTTCGCCGCAGGCCCGGCCCTGGTCTTCTGGCCGGCCTCCGTCGCCTTGCAGGACTTCAGCCAGGCCCGCCTGTCCCTGCAGGGCGTCCTGATCCATGAGCTGACCCACGTCTGGCAGGCTCAGACGGGCGTCAACCTGGCCCTGGCCAAGCTGCGGGCCGGGGACGGACCCGAGGCTTACCACTATGCACCGGGCTTTGGACTGGGGTTTTCGGACCTCAACATCGAGCAGCAGGCCATGGCCGTGCAGCACGCCTTCCTGGCCGCCCGGGGGGGGCCGACGCCCTTCGCCCCGGAGGTCCACGCCGCCCTTCTGGCGGGAACGCCCCTCGCGGCGGCACCAAAGCCCTCTACGGTTTAGGGACTTTGCACTTGCAGAGCGGCGCATTCGCACCATATCGCACGGCGACAGGATGGTTCCGAAAGAGCCTGCTGTTGACCCCGGACTGTTCAAGGGGACCGCAGGAACGGGGGGTGCTTGGTGACGAGGCTCCTCAGGCGTGGTCCGCCAAATAGGAGCATGTGAGACCCATCATGAGCAAGATCATCGGCATCGACCTCGGAACGACCAATTCCTGCGTCGCGATCATGGACGGCAAGACGCCCAAGGTGATCGAGAACGCCGAGGGCGTTCGGACCACCCCCTCGGTCGTGGCCTTCCTCGAGGACGGTGAGCGCCTCGTTGGCCAGCCCGCCAAGCGCCAGGCCGTGACCAACCCCTCCAACACCCTCTTCGCCATCAAGCGTCTGATCGGACGGAACTACAACGATCCGCTGGTGGAAAAGGACAAGGGCATGGTGCCCTATGACATCGTCAGGGGCCCGACCGGCGACGCCTGGGTCGAGGCCCAGGGTAAGGACTATTCCCCTCAGCAGGTCTCGGCCTTCATCCTCCAGAAGATGAAGGAAGCCGCCGAACAGCACCTCGGCGAGAAGGTCGACAAGGCCGTCATCACCGTCCCGGCCTACTTCAACGACGCCCAGCGCCAGGCCACCAAGGACGCCGGCAAGATCGCCGGGCTTGAGGTCCTGCGGATCATCAACGAGCCCACCGCCGCGGCCCTCGCCTATGGCCTGGACAAGAACGACGGCAAGAAGATCGTCGTCTACGACCTCGGCGGTGGCACCTTCGACGTGTCCGTTCTGGAAATCGGCGACGGCGTCTTCGAGGTGAAGGCCACCAACGGCGACACCTTCCTGGGCGGCGAGGACTTCGACCTGCGCATTGTCGAATTCCTGGCCGAGGACTTCCGGAAGGAGACCGGCGTTGACCTGCGGAAGGACAAGCTGGCCCTGCAGCGCCTGAAGGAAGAGGGCGAGAAGGCCAAGAAGGAACTGTCCTTCACCACCCAGTACGAGGTGAACCTGCCCTTCATCTCGATGAACGCCTCGGGGCCCCTGCACCTGAACATCAAGCTCTCGCGCGCCAAGCTCGAGTCGCTGGTGGAGGACCTGGTCGCCAAGACCGTTGGGCCCTGCGAGCAGGCCCTGAAGGATGCGGGCCTGAAGAAGGCGGATATCGACGAGGTGATCCTGGTCGGCGGCATGACCCGCATGCCCAAGGTCGTCGAGACGGTGAAGGCCTTCTTCGGCCGCGAGCCCCATACCGGCGTCAATCCCGACGAGGTGGTGGCCCTCGGCGCGGCCATCCAGGCCGGCGTGCTGCAGGGGGACGTCAAGGACGTCCTGCTGCTGGACGTCACCCCCCTGACCCTGGGCATCGAGACCTTGGGCGGCGTCTTCACGCCTCTTATCGAGCGGAACACGACCATCCCGACCAAGCGCTCGCAGACCTTCTCCACGGCCGATGACAACCAGTCGGCTGTGACCATCCGGGTCTCCCAGGGCGAACGCCCCATGGCCGCGGACAACAAGATGCTGGGCCAGTTCGACCTGGTCGGCCTCCCGCCGGCGCCCCGGGGCGTACCCCAGGTCGAGGTCACCTTCGACATCGACGCCAACGGCATCGTCAACGTCTCGGCCAGGGACAAGGCGACCAGCAAGGAACAGTCGATCCGGATCCAGGCGAACGGAGGCCTGTCGGATTCGGACATCGACGCCATGGTGCGCGAGGCTGAGGCCAACAAGGCCGAGGACGGGAAGCGCAAGGCGGTCGTCGAGGCCCGGAACCACGGCGAGGCCCTGATCCACTCCACGGAAAAGGCTGTGGTCGAACATGGCGACAAGGTTGGCGAGGCCGAGAAGTCGGCCATCACCTCGGCCATCGAGGACCTGAAGTTGGTGCTGGAAGGCGAAGACGCCGAGGCCATCTCGGCCAAGACCCAGGTCCTGGCCCAGGCCTCGATGAAGCTTGGCGAGGCCATGTATGCCGCCCAGCAGGGTGGCGAGGGCGACAGCGACGGCTCCGGCCCTGACGACGTCGTCGACGCCGAATTCGAGGAAGTCAACGAAGACGGCAAGAAGGCCTGAACCTGTCCGGGACCCGGCCCCGCCTCGACCTGAGGCGGGGTCGGCGTCCTTTCGGAAAGATGTATCGGAAGGCCTGACGCCTCATGCGCGACTACTACGAAATCCTGGGCGTACCTCGCGGCAGCGATGAAGCCGCCCTCAAGTCTGCCTTCCGCAAGCTGGCCATGGAGCACCACCCGGACCGGAATGGCGGCTCTGAGGAGGCATCGACGCGATTCAAGGAGATCAACGAGGCCTATTCGGTCCTGTCCGATCCCAAGAAGCGGGCCGCCTATGATCAGTTCGGCCACGCCGGGGTGAACGGCGGCCAAGGCGGCGGTGGCGCGGGCTTCACCGACATCAACGACATCTTCTCCGAGGTCTTCGGGTCAGCCTTCGGCGACATGTTCGGCGGCGGGCAGAGGCGCAGCGGCCCGGCCCGGGGCCAGGACCTCCGCTACGACCTCGAGATCAGCCTGGAGCAGGCCTATGCCGGAGCGGAGGTCGAAATCACCGCCGCCACCGCCATGAGCTGTGAGGCCTGCGAGGGCGGCGGGGCCAAGCCGGGGACCAGCCCCGTCACCTGCCCGACCTGTGGCGGGGCCGGCCGGGTCCGGGCCGCCCAGGGCTTCTTCGCCATCGAGCGCACCTGCCCCCGATGCGGTGGTGAGGGGCGGACCATCAGCGATCCCTGCACCTCGTGTCGCGGCCACGGCCAGGTCCGGCGCAACCGGACCCTCCAGGTCCGCATCCCCGCCGGCGTAGACGACGGCTCGCGGATCCGCCTGGCGGGCGAGGGCGACTCGGGAGCCCGGGGCGGACCCCGCGGCGACCTCTACATCTTCGTCTCGGTACGGCCCCACGACCTGTTCGAGCGCGAAGGCCTCGACCTGCACTGCACCGTACCGGTCCCCATGACCACGGCGGTCCTTGGCGGTGAGATCGAGGCCCCGTGCCTTTCAGGCGGCCCGGGCGCAGGTGGCGAGGAGACTGACCGGGTGACCGTCAAGGTGCCGGAAGGCACCCAGACCGGCCGGACCCTGCGCATACGGGGTCGGGGCATGCCCTCCCTGCGCAGCCGTGAGCGTGGCGACCTTTTGGTGGAGCTCTTCGTGGAGACGCCGACCCGGCTCGACGGCCGGCAAAAGGCGCTGATGCAGGAGTTCGCCGAGATCTCCAGCGAGCAGCAGCATCCGGAATCCAGCGGATTCCTGAACCGGGCTAAGAGATTCTGGGAAGATGTCACCGGGGGCTGAAGCCCGTCTTTCCCATTCGCCCGGGCGGCCCTAGACTTGGCTTCCGCCCTGGGCTGAACCCGGGATGAGGGAGGATGCCATGACCCACGCCGCAGTCCGGATCGCCGCTGCCTGCCTGTCCGCAGCCCTGCTCTCAGGGCCCGTCGCCGCAATGGCGGCGCCGATGGCGCGCCCCGCACCGGCCGGAGACGCCGGCAGCCGGGTCCCGGGCTATCCCGACGTGGTCGCCGAATACATCCAGGTTCCCGGGGGCAAGGCGCCCGGCACCCCCACCGCCCTCAACACCGCCAGCTTCCTGCGCCTCCGGGCCTCTGCCGACGGCGACCGGCCCCGGCCCGCCAACGCCGTGATCGTCGGACTGCCGGGCTTCTCCTCGACCCCGCCCCATTGGCTCTTCCTGTCCAGCCAGATGGTCTCCGGCGCGGCAAAGCAGAGCTGCGACGGCCAGCCGTGCCGGCTGGAGGTCTGGGTCCTGCAGCGCCGGGGTGCCAACCTTGCCGAGACCGAGGCCCTGACCGAGGCCCGGCGCAAGGGCGACCCGCAGATCGCCCTGAACCACTACCTCGGCGCGAACGCTATCGGGCCCGACGGCAAGGTGGGCCCCGCCACCGCCGCTGCGGCCTGGAAGCCCCTGACCCAGGCGGACCTGGCCTTCATGGCCGACTGGGGCTTCGAGGCCTATGCCGCGGATGTCGACGCCATGATCGGGCGGATCCGCGAGCGGTCCGGCGCCCGCAACATCTTCCTTGCCGGGCACAGCCAGGGCGGCGGCTTCGTTTCCAACTATGCGGCGCGGCGGGGCCCAGGCGGCAAGCGTGGGGTGGAGGGCCTGGCGGGGCTGATCTTCCTCGACGGCGGCCCGTCGGCGGGCGTTCAGCCCCAGCCCACTGCCGCTGAGCTTGACGCCTACCTTGCCCGGGTCAACGCCCTGCGCAGCGGCAAGGACCGGGTCTATACCGACGCCAACGGCCTCCTGGGCGCCATAGCCGGGCCGGCCTCCGCCGCCAGCCAGTCCGTGACCGGCGTCTACTACGCCCTGTCCGATCCCAACGCCGAGGCCATCTTCCCCCTGCGCGTCGCGGGTATGGCGCCCGCCCCGGGGGACGACTTCCTGAAGACCACCCGCATGACCTGGCTTGCCCGGGCCGGTGCGAGCTTTGATACCGACCCCGTGCCCGGCGGCGGGGTACAGATGCAGATCCTGCAGTTCCTGGGCCAGGGCCTGGGCCGGCTGGACTTCACGCCCATGCCCGGGACATCGGACCGCTGCGACCGCACGCCGCCGGCGGCGGCGGCCGGCCCCCTGCGCGCCATGGGTCCGCCCCCCAAGTGCGTACCCTCTGGTGCCATGGTCGATCCTAGCCGGGTCCACGGCTGGATCGAGCCCGGACCCGAGGGGCCGAAGGAGGCCGGCCGGGCGGGCCTGTGGCTAAGCGCCCAGGCCTTCGCGCCCACGCGCTCCAACATCCGGCCCGTGACGGTGAAGTTCGCCCAGTCAGGACGGCGGGTGATCGATGCCTCCGACATGATTGGCTCGAACTGGTACCCTTCCGAGCGCTGGGACTTCGACGCGGGCTTCGTGGGCCGCTACCGGACGCTGAAGATCGACCGCGACGGCGTGAAGCTTGACGTCGACAAGGCCGCCATCGCCGCTGTCCCGGTCTATGTGGCCCGCCAGGGCTTCACCCAGGGCGTGACCGGCAACCCCTTCCCGGGCGTGAAGGACTATACCGAGGTGAACAAGACCGGGACCTGGCAGACCCCGGAGGCCAAGGCCATCAGCCCCCTCGACCCGGCTATCAACGTCGCCATCTACTTCCATACCGACTTCGTGGGCGCGGACGATTCCCGGGCGGGCCAGGCCCGGCCTGGCGAACCGGGGGCCTCGGCCATATCGGGCACCCTGGTCGACTGGGTGCTGAAGCGGGCCAAGGGCCTGTCTGACACGCCGACCCCGGCTGCCCTCGGCGTGCGGGCCCGGTATTGAGCGGAGCCTGGGCCTGCAGGAAAGCGAGTCATGCCGGACGCTGGTGACGCCGCGGCGGCTGGCGGCTAGTTTACGTGTCGAGATGAACGCCCCCGCCATGCCCCAGGTCGATTCGTCCGGCGCCACGCCGGTGATGGCGCAGTTCTTCGAGGCCAAGTCGCGCCAGCCCGACGCCCTGGTCTTCTTCAGGATGGGCGATTTCTACGAACTCTTCTTCGACGACGCCCGGCAGGCCGCTGCCGCCCTTGGCATCGCCCTGACGGCCCGGGGCCAGCACGCCGGCGAGCCCATCCCCATGTGCGGCGTGCCCGTGCATGCGGCGGAAGCCTATCTTTCCAAGCTGATCCGGTCCGGCTTCAAGGTCGCGGTCTGCGAGCAGATGGAGGACCCGGCGGAGGCGCGAAAGCGCGGATCCAAGTCAATCGTGCGCCGCGACATCGTCCGGGTGGTGACGCCAGGAACCCTGACAGAGGACGGCCTGCTGGACGCCCGGGGCTCCAACCGGCTGGCCGCGGTGGCCGTGAGGGCGGGCGCCGCCGCCATCGCCAGCGTCGAGCTGTCCACCGGTGAGGTCGAGGTCTGGGCGCTTGGCAAGGCCTCTCTCGCCTCGGCCCTCGCCGCCCTGGGCCCTTCGGAGATTCTCGCGCCGGATCGGCTCTTCGCCGACGAGGCGGTCAGCGTAGCCCTGAAGGCGGCCGGGGGGCTCGTCCAGCCCATGCCGTCGGCCCTCGCCGAGCCCGGCGCGGCGGAGGCCCGACTGAAGCGGCTCTATGGGGTCGAGACCCTGGACGGTTTCGGTACCCTGTCCGGAGCGGAAATCTCGGCCCTTGGCCTGATCGCAGCCCACCTCGAGACCACCCAGGCCGGCAGGATGCCCTCGCTCGGGCCACCCCGAAGGGCCGGCGAGGCCGACGTCATGGCCATCGATCCCGCCACCCGGGCCAGCCTGGAGATCGAGCGCAGCCTGTCCGGTGGACGCGAGGGCTCCCTGCTGGCGACGATCGACCGGACAGTCACGGCACCTGGCGCCCGTCTCCTGGCGAGCCGGCTGGCCCGGCCCCTCCTGGATCCTGACCGCATCAACCGGCGGCTGGACGCCGTGGACGGCTTCCGGGCCCGGCGCGACCTGCGCCGCCAGGTCAGGGAACGGCTCAAGGGCATGGGGGACATGGCGAGGGCCCTGTCCCGTCTGGCCTTGGGCAGAGGGGGGCCGAGGGACCTGGGCTGCCTGCACGAGGGCCTGACGGGCGGCGCCGGCCTCCACGACCTGTTCCGCCAGGATGGCAGTCCCCTCGATGCGCCCCTTCCCGTCGCCCTGGCAGAGGCCCTCGAGGCTCTCGACCTCAGCCGGAGACACGACTTGGCTGGCCTGCAGGCCAGCCTGCAAGCCGGCCTCGGCCCGGACCTGCCCCCCCAGGCCCGGGACGGCGGGTTCGTGGCCCCCGGCGTCCGCCCTGAACTCGACGAGGCCCGGCGCCTGAGGGATGACAGCCGCCGGGTCGTACTCTCCCTCGAGGCCCGCCTGGCGACTGAGAGCGGCGTGGCCCTCAAGATCCGCCACAACGGGGTCCTGGGCTATTTCATCGAGGCCACAGCCAAGGCCGCCGAACCCCTGCTTCGGGCCCCGCTGAACGCAACCTTCATCCACCGCCAGACCCTGGCCAGCCAGATGCGGTTCACCACGGTGGAGCTGGCCGAGCTTGACGCCCGGATCGCCCAGGCGGGGGAGAGGGCCCTGGCGATCGAGGCCGCCACCTTCGAGGCCTGGCGGGAACAGGCCTGCGCCCTGGCCGGTCCCGTCAGGGAAGCCGCCGCGGCCTGCGCCATCCTCGACGTGGCTGCTGCCCTTGCGGAATGGGCCGAGGACGCCGACGCCGTGAGACCCGAGATCGACCGGAGCACAGTCCTCGACGCCGAGGGCGCCCGGCATCCCGTGGTGGAGGCGGCGGTCCGGCGGGCGGGCGGCGCCTTCACGCCCAACGACTGCCGGCTGGACGGCCAGGGCGTGACGGCCCCCCGGCTGGCGATCGTCACTGGGCCCAACATGGCTGGCAAGTCGACCTTCCTTAGGCAGAACGCCCTGCTTGCCGTGCTGGCCCAGGCCGGATGCCCGGTCCCCGCCCGGCGGCTGCGCCTGGGCGTCGTCGACCGCCTGTTCAGCCGGGTCGGCGCGGGCGACGACCTGGCCCGGGGCCGGTCTACCTTCATGGCCGAGATGGTGGAGACCGCCGCCATCCTGACCCAGGCCACGCCCCGGTCCCTGGTTATCCTGGACGAAATAGGTCGGGGCACGGCGACCTGGGACGGACTGGCCATAGCCTGGGCCTGCGCCGAGGCCCTGCACGACACCAATCGTTGCCGGGGCCTCTTCGCAACGCACTACCACGAACTGGCCGAACTCGAGCGCCGGCTGGCGAGCGTGGCCAACCTGTCCATGCGCGCCCGGGAGTGGAACGGCGAGCTGGTCTTCCTGCATGAGGCGGGGCCCGGCCCCGCAGACCGGTCCTACGGCGTCCAGGTCGCGCGGCTGGCGGGGGTGCCGCCCGCGGTGGTGGCCCGGGCGCACGAGGTCCTGCAACGCCTGGAGCGGGAGGCGGGCGCCCCGGCCCAGCTGGGCGACCTGCCCCTGTTCGCGGCGCAGGCGCCCGGCCTCGCCGAACCGGCCAGTCCTTCGCTGGTCGAAGGCGCCCTCGCAGACATGGACCCGGACAGCATGAGCCCGCGTGAGGCGCTCGAGGCGCTCTACCGGCTGAAGGGCCTCGGTGCCCCTGGCTAGAACCAGCCCTTGTGCCGGAACCAGAGCAGGGGCGCGACGCCGCTGACTACCATCAGGCCCAGGGCCAGGGGGTAGCCCCAGGGCCAGGTGAGCTCGGGCATGACCTCGAAATTCATCCCGTATATGGCCCCGATAAGGGTGGGCGGCATGAGGAGCACCGTGAAGACCGAGAAGGTCTTTATACTGACGTTCTGCTCGATGTTGATCAGGCCGAGGGCAGCGTCGAGCAGGAAGGCGATGTGCGCAGACTGGGCGGCGGCGTGCTCGGTCAGGGACTGGACATCCTGCTGCACCGAGATCAGGTGAGCCTGGGCGGAGGGGTTTCCCGCGATCTCGGGTGCCAGGGCGGCGAAGCTGGCCAGCCGGGCCAGGCCTGCAAGGCTGGTTCGCGCCAGGGCGGCCAGGGACTGGGTCCGGGCCAGGCTCGTCAGCAGGGGCTCGAAGGCGGCACCCCGGGGACGGTCGAAGATGGCGTTGGAAGCGGACTGGACCCGCTCGGAGCCGCGTTCGAGGACGTCAGCCAGACGTTCGATCACAGCGTCGAGGAGGTCGAGAAAGAGGTCCACCTCCGACGTACAGTCATAGTCGGCACCCGTGAGCCTCTGGCTGAAGGCCGAAAAGGCCCTAAGGGGTTCGTAGCGCAGGGTGATAAGGCGACCGCCGGCGAGGACGAAAGTCACGGGTGTCAGGATGGGGTGCTCTTCCTCGTACCGACTCAGCAGGCTGGCGGTCATGAAGGTCGCCCCGCCCTCCATATAGAGGCGGCTGGACGGTTCGATCTGCGCCATTTCCCGGGATGTGGGCAGATCCAGGCCCAGGGCGCTTTCGAGGATTGCCTCCTCCTGGCGCTCGGGGCTGACCAGTTCGATCCAGATGATATCTTCTGGCACCTGCCAGTCCGTGGGCAGGTCCAGGGCGTGAACGGTCCGGAAAATCCGGGTCGCGCGGGGAAGGAAATTGAGCATGCGCAGCCAGCCGGGGACGCGCCGGACCGCTAGCGCGGCGGCGGCGCGGTAACCGACTGGATAAGCGCGGCGATCCGGTCGCCAGCGTCGGCGGCCTGTCCCAGGATGGACAGGGGCGAGGCGCCCGGACGGACGGTGGAGGCAACCTGGCTGGCGGCGCTCTGGGCCACGGTCAGGGCGGCGCTCTGGGCGACATTGAACTGGCCGGAGGCCATGTGCGCGGCCTGGGCATCCGGATAGATGAAGCCATAGGTCGGATAGGTGCTGGAGCCGAGATCGCGGACCGGATCGTACCAGACCTTCACCCGGGACCAGTCGCCCGCCGCGGAGACGTCGATCACGGTGACGTCGCGTTCGATCTGGCCGCGGGTTCCGCCAATCCGGGACCAGTTGGCATGGGTGATCTGGATGACGCGGTCAGTGAGGACCTGGCTGACGACGGCCACGTGGCCGAGGGTCATGGCGCCAGAGGGCTTGAAACAGAGGACAGAACCGGACGTCGGGGTGAGGCCTGTCTGATAGCGGCCGGTCGCCTGGCGCCACCAGGTATGGGCGTCGCCGAAGATCTGGATTCCGGAAATGAGCCGCGCAAAGGGCACGCACTGCCAGTAACGGTCAGCCACGGCGCTGGACAGGGGCGCAAGCGCCACGATCCCCGCGACGAGCACCCCGACGGCGATGTGCATGGTACGCCTGAACATCAAGCCACTACCCTCAAGCCTTCAGGACTCCGCGTTTAGCGCCTCGGGACGAATCCCGCAAGTCCGACTGACGCATTGCACATAGTTCCGAAAGGGAATTGAAAGTCAAATTGAATGCCATCTATCGATATAAGTGTGATATACTTACAAATAATATCGCATATTGTTATCTATTAATCTGTTGCAAATCAAAAATATTCTCACGCTTTCAAGCCATTTTCGCATTTGGTTTACCTTTACTTCCCGTGTAATCGCGCCAGATCGACCATCTGAAAGCTTTAGAGGCATCGATTAAGATTTGGGGTCGGGAGGAAAAGTCGGGAAATTGCGGCGTTCGGCCTGACGCCAGAGAGGAGAGCGGCAGCGCGGTATGTGAGCCACCGCCTGAGTTTCCGGCGCCCGGCGCCTGCTAAGACGGCACCGTGGCCTCCGCGAAAAGAAAATTCGCCGGGGATATTCTCATCGCTGTACTGGCGCTGACGCAATCCTGCCTTAAGTTCCCGCGCATGGACGCAATCGCCCCCCTCCTTACCGATCCCGCCGCCTGGGCGGCCCTGCTCACCCTGATCGCCTTGGAGGTGGTGCTCGGCGTCGACAACCTGATCTTCATCTCGATCCTCTCGAACAAGCTGCCCGAGGCACAGAGACAAAGGGCCCGGCGGATCGGGATCAGCCTCGCCCTCTTCATGCGGCTGGGCCTACTGTCGACCCTCTCCTGGTTGGTACACCTGACGGAGCCCGTGTTCGCTCTGCCCTGGGCGAAATCCGGAGTGGACGGGGCGATTGATCTGAGCTTTTCCTGGCGGGACCTGATCCTGATCGCTGGCGGCCTCTTCCTGCTCTGGAAGGCCACCAAAGAGATCCACGGCATGGTCGACCCCAAGCCCAGCGACGACGTCCTCGACAAAAGGGCCGTGGTCGCGGCTAATTTTGGGGCGGTGATCTTCCAGATCATCCTGATCGACATGGTCTTCTCGTTGGACTCGATCCTGACCGCCGTGGGTATGACCGACCAACTGCCGATCATGACGGTTGCGGTGATCGTTACTGTAGGCATCATGCTGCTCGCCGCCGACCCTCTGGCCAAATTCATCCACGAGAACCCCACCCTGGTGATGCTGGCTCTCGGCTTCCTGCTGATGATCGGTATGGTGCTCATCGCCGACGGCTTCGGGATCCACATCCCCAAGGGCTACGTCTACACGGCCATGGGCTTCTCGGTGGGGGTTGAGAGCCTCAACATCATCGCCCGGAACGCCAAGACGAAGAAGGAAGGCCAGGCGGGTCACTGACCCGCCGGCCCCGGCCGGACCCCCAAGAAAAACAGGGGCCCTAGAAAAACAGGGGCCCTAGAAGAACAGGGCCCTAGAAGAAGCTGTAGGGGTCGATATCGACCGTGACCCGGATCGAGCCGCGCGGCTTCACCCGGGCCCGCCAGGCGCCCATATAGCCAGAGAGGTCCACCTGCCGGTCGGCCCGGACCAGGAAACGCTTCCGGCGACGCCCACGGACCAGGGCGAGGGGGGCGTCGGCCGGGCCGTAGACCTCGACGCCCTCGGCATTGGGCGCAGAGGCAGCCATTTCCCGGGCGAAGGCCTCGAGGGCCTCGGGGTCCCGTCCAGAGACGATGACGGCGGCGAGCCGGCCGAAGGGTGGCAGGCCGGCGATCTCGCGCTCGTCCAGTTCGGTGCGGACGAAGGCGTCCCGATCCTGCGCCCTGAGGGCCTGCATGACCGGATGTTCCGGTGCCCAGGTCTGGATGAGGGCCCGGCCCGGGCGATCCCGGCGGCCCGCCCGCCCGGTCGCCTGGGCCAGTAGCTGGAAGGTCCGCTCCGCCGCCCGCAGATCGCCGCCACGCAGGCCGAGGTCCGCGTCGATCACCCCGACAAGCGTGAGGTTGGGAAAGTTATGCCCCTTGGCGGCCGCCTGGGTGGCCACCAGGATATCAATTCCCCCGGTCTCCATGGTCTCGACCAGGACCCGGGCGTCCGTCGCGCTGCGCACCGTGTCCGAGGAGAAGACCGCAATCCGCGCCTCGGGAAACAAGAGGCGGGCCTCCTCCTCGAGCCGCTCGACCCCCGGACCGATCGACACGAGGGAGTCCGCCGCCCCGCAGTGCGGGCAGTGGGTGGGGCGGGGCATGGAGAAGCCCGTCAGGTGGCAGACAAGACGGTTGGTGTAGCGATGCTCGACCAGCCAGGAATCTGTGTCGGGCGCTGTCAGCTTCTGGCCGCAGGCCTTGCAGAGTACCAGGGGGGCATAGCCGCGCCGGTTCAGGAAGAGCAGGGTCTGCTCACCCGCCGCGAGCGTCTCGGCCATGGCCTCGGCCAGGGGGGGTGAGATCCAGCGTCCCGTCTCCGGGGGTGCCTGCCGGAGGTCGACGAGGCGGATGTCCGGAAGCCGGGCTTCCCCATGCCGGTCGGACAGCCTCAGCCAGCGGTAGCGGCCGGTCTCGGCGTTGCGCAGGGACTCCAGGGACGGGGTGGCTGAGGCCAGGATGACCGAGGCCTCCTCTATCTTGGCGCGGACCACGGCCAGGTCCCGGGCCTGGTAGATGAAGCCCTCCTCCTGCTTGAAGGAGGTGTCGTGCTCCTCGTCCACCACCACCAGCGATAGCCGCCGGAAGGGCAGGAAGAGGGCTGAGCGGGCACCCACCACGACCCGGCACCGGCCTTCCGCCACCGCGTCCCAGACCTGGCGCCTGTGGGGCGGGGCGACGCCGGAGTGCCATTCGCCCGGGGCACCGCCGAAGCGTTCCGTAACCCTTGCGATCAGGGCCTGTGTCAGGGCGATCTCCGGCAGCAGGACGAGGACCTGGGCCGCCGGATCCGCGGCCAGGGCAGCGCGGACCGCCTCCAGATAGACCTCGGTCTTTCCCGATCCCGTCACGCCATCCAGGAGGGCGGCCTGGAAACCGCCTTCGGCGATCATGGCCTTCAAGGCGGCGGCGGCGGCGGCCTGACTGACATTGAGGGGCGGCGCCGGCAGGTCCAAGTCGGGCGGCCCAAAGGGCTCAGGCGCAGGCGTTAAGCGAAGCTCGAGGGCACCGTCGTCGATCAGGCCCCGGACAACCGCGGCGGAGACCCCGGCCCTGCGGGCGAGGTCGGCGGGCATTGCGGGACCCGCGGCCGCGGCCTCCAGGACCCGGGTGCGGGCGGGGGTAGAGCGGGTGGGTGGCCGGCCGGTAGCCGCCACCATCCGGTCGGGACGCGGCGGCGGGGCCCTCGCGCCGCGCAGGGCGATGGCCAGGGGCAGGCCGGCGACGTCGGCGGCATAGCGGGCGGCCCACTGCACGAACTCCAGGGTGGAGGGCCCCAGCGGGGGCACATCGAGCCGCCCGACCAGGGGCTTCAGGGGCCGGTTCCCGCCAACGCCCTCGCGCAGCCCGGTCACCACCCCGGTCACAAGCCGGCCCCCGAGGGGCGCGGCGACCTGGTCGCCAACAGCCAGCTCCAGGCCGTCGGGCGCCTCGTAGTCGAAGGCCTCGGGGAGGGGCAGGGGCAGGAGGACGGAGGCGATGCGGCTCATCTTGTCGTCTTCATACCCCGAGTGCGCCCGCGCCGCCTCCGCTTCCTCGACAGGATCAGGTCGGGGCTTCCGGGCGGCGATCATCAGCCCTACAAGGGCCCGATAACAGAAGCGGACGCAGCAACATGCAACTCTTCCTCGACACCACGGATGTGGCGATCCTCCGGGACCTGGCCGCCACAGGCCTCGTCGACGGGGTGACCACCAACCCCACCCTGATCGCGAAGTCGGGCCGGCCGATGTTCGATGTGATCGCCGAGATCTGCAGCCTGGTCGAGGGGCCCGTCAGCGCGGAAGTGGCCGCCACCGACACGGTGGGTATGCTGGCCGAGGGGGCGAAGCTGGCCGCCATCGCGCCCAACGTGGTGGTCAAGGTGCCGCTGACCCGGGAAGGCCTGGTGGCGACCTCCGAGTTCGCGGTCCTGGGCATCGCGACGAACGTCACCCTCTGCTTCTCCGCCGCCCAGGCCCTGCTGGCGGCCAAGGCGGGCGCCTCATACATCTCGCCCTTCATCGGCAGGCTGGATGACCATGGCGCCGACGGCATGTCGCTGATCGCCGAAATCCGCGCCATCTACGATAACTACGATTTTGACACCGAGATCCTGGCGGCGTCGATCCGGAGCCCCGACCATGTCACGATGGCGGCCCTGGCCGGGTCGGACTGCGCCACACTGCCGCCGGAGGTCTTCGCCGCCCTCTTCAAGCACCCGTTAACCGAACGGGGCCTTTCTCAATTCCTGAGCGACTGGGCCGCAACCGGGCAGTCGATTCTCTGACGGAGGCGAGATGCGAATGCGCGGGGCAGGCGAGGCAGAGCCGACGGAAGATCCCTGTCCCGAGACCGTGCGGGCCGCCCTCCTCAAGCGTCCGGACATTCTGACGGGTGATCCCAAGACCCTGCAGGCCCTCGGCCTGGCCCTTGGCGCGGACGCCCGCGTGGTGGCCTTCGGTCCCGCAGCCCTGGCCCGGGTCAGCGAGACAGCACGCCGGGAGAGCGAGGCCCGGGCCAGCCTCGAGGCGGTGGCGCGGGCCAATTTCGTCGCCCATGACCAGACCCGGGAGGCGGTGGTCGACCTCCTCGACGCCCGGGACGCCCCGGACCTGGCCCGACGCCTCGATGAGATCGCACGCACCCGGTTCGGGCTGCAGGCCGGAGCCCTGGGGCTCGAGGGCATGGCGGCACCAGAGGGCTGGCGGGCTCTGCCCCCCGGAGGCGTGGACCAGCTCCTGGAGCCCGGGGCCAACCTCCTGCTCGGCTTCCGGGCCACGGCCGTGGGCCTGTTCGGCGATCAGGCGCCCTTCATCCGGTCCATGGCCCTGGCCAGGCTGGATCTGCCGGATGACGGGGGCGTGGGCCTGATGGGGTTTGGCTCCGGCGACCCCGAAGGCTTCACCCCGGACATGGGCCCGGAGCTCGTCGGCTTTATGGCCCGGGTGACCGAGAGGCTGGCGGGGCGGCTCCGGCGCTGATGGACGCCCGCGCCGCCCTCGACCAGTGGCTGCAGCACCTGGAGCAGGAAAGGCGCCTGTCGCCGCGCACCCTGGCCGCCTATGGATTCATCGGCCGGCGCTATCTGGGCTTTCTGGAGCGCCACCGCGCGGGCCCCTTGTCTGCGGGCGACCTGGGAGAGATCAGCGCGGCGGAGATCCGGGCCTGGCTGGCCGTGCTGCGCCAGGGCGAGACGCCGCTCTCGCCACGGTCGCTCTCCCAGTCCCTGTCGGCGGTACGGACCTTCCACGCCTTCCTGGATCGGCGGATGGACATTCCCAATCCGTCCCTCGCCCTGGTGAGGGGGCCGCGTGTGCGCCCCTCCACACCCCGCCCGGTCACGGAGACCCAAGCGGCCGAACTCCTCGCTGAACCCGGCCTGGATGCCAATCTCGACCCCTGGGAGGCTGCCCGGGATGCTGCGGTCCTGACCCTGCTCTACGGCTGCGGCCTGCGCATTTCCGAGGCCCTGTCCCTGCGCCGGCGGGACGCTCCGCTCGGGGAGGTCCTGCGCATCACCGGCAAGGGGGGAAAGACCCGGATGGCGCCGATCCTGCCC
>NZ_JBAXIM010000029.1:0-21982 GCF_037138395.1 Phenylobacterium sp. | reverse complement strand
CCTTTGGGTCAGCCCGATAACCGAGCCTTGCAAGGCGCTCGATCAGCTTTGGGTGGTCTTCACGCTCCGGAAACCCCTGGCTCGGCCGATAGATAGAATATTTCATACACTGTCACTGTAATACCGGAGAGCGCCGCCAGGGCCACGCCACTCCAGCTGAACTTCGACTGAAGGCCCGTGGCTACGGCCAGACCTTGGCCGGCGACTGAACCTGCTACGGCGGCGGCTGCGGCTGCGGCGGCCTCCCCACCCCTGGTCGAAGGCCAGGCTCGCCTTTGCGCATTGCCTCCGGGCCCGAATTCCGGGAACCCTGTTTCCAGGATCTAGGTGGGAGGGTGCGACATGCGGACGACGAAGCTGGGCGGACTGGGAGACGTCAGCCGCCTGAGCCTGGGTGGCGGGATCGGCCAGATCTGGGGGGAGACCCCGCGCGAGGAGGCCCTGGCCACCCTTCACGCAGCCGTCGACGCCGGGATCACCCTCATCGACTGCGCGCCCATGTACAACAATGCCGAGAAGTTCATCGGCGCGGCCTTCGAAGGTCGCCCCCCGCCGGGGGTGAAGTTCACCACCAAGCACCAACTCGGATCGCCGGTGCCCGGCACGGCAGCGGCGGCCCTGGAGGCCTCGGTGGACGCCAGCCTTGCCGCCATGCGCCTTGGCCGCATCGACCTCTTCTTCCTGCATTCCAATCTGCACCGGGACGGGTTCGCCTACGCCTTTGGCGACAGCGCCAAGGCCCAGTTCTCCACCGCCCTGTCGATCTATGTCGAGGAGGTCGTCCCGGCCATGGAGGCGCTGAAGGCCAAGGGCAAGATCGGGCACTGGGGGGTCACCGGGATCGGCGTCCCGGACGCGGTGCTGGACGCCCTCGACCATCCCGTCCGCCCCTCGGTGGTGCAGGTGATCGCCAACCTGATGGACAGCCCCGGCGCCCTGAAACGCTATGCCGAGCCCGCCAGACCGCGGCAGATCGCCCGGGCGGCCAAGGCGGCGGGCCTGGGCGTCATGGGCATCCGGGCCGCCCAGGCCGGCGCCCTGACGGCAAAGGTTGACCGGGAGTTGTCGCCCAACAACCCCGACCGGCGCGACTATGAGCGGGCTGCCCCCTTCCGGGCCCTGTGCGCCCGCTGGGGGGTGGACCCGGCCTATGCGACGCACCGCTACGCCCTGTCCCTGCCCGACTTCGACGTGGTGGTGCTGGGGGTCAAGAACCGGTCGGAACTGTCCCTCTGCCTTAAGGCGGAGGCCGACGGGCCCTATTCCGACGCGGAGATGGCGGAGATCGACGCCCTGGGGCTGAGGCCGGCGGGAGCTAACGGCTCTCCAGTTTGAGCCGCCTCAGGACGTTTCAAGCGCTGGCCCGATCAGACGGGCGCTTTCAGCCTCCCAAGATGGTCGCGGGCCAGTTTTGGAAGCAGGCGTTCGGTGATCGCTTGCTCGATTGCCGAGCGAAGATCTGGCCCGGTGCGGGCAAACCCCAGAAGCCGGGCGGTCTCCATGATGAGTTCCGCCTCCGTCATGGAAAGGTTTTCCTGCAGAGCGTGGCGAGCTGCGGCCTCGAATTCGACGGGCGCGATCATCGCTGGCTTGCGCACAGTGTCCGAGGCGGCCAGTTGCCCGCGGTCTCTCCCGAGGATCGTGGCGCTGGGCAGACTCCAGAAATCGCCTTCAGACGACACTTCACCAGACCGTTCGCAGTGCAGGAGCGCTCGAAGCGCTGTCTGCTGGACGACGTTGCCTGCACGCTGCAGGCCACAAATCGCGGCAAGCCGGCGACCCGCCTCCTCCGAATGGATGGGGTATTCCTGCTCCACGATGCGAAGCATCCAGGCAGCGACCTGGGCGAGGCCAAAATCCTGCGGTTTGGTTGCGCCGTTCGCCACGCGGAACTCGGCCTTCAGGTAAGGATCAAGACGATGAGGTCCGACAGACGGGTCGAACGCCCCCTCCCCGGCATCGCCGTCTACCTGATTGCTGTGATCCGCGTCCGGATCCGACGCCTGTGGATCATCGGATGCAGCCGACCGTTCGCCCGCAAGCGCCTCCTGGATTGCCTCGCGGATTTTCTCAATTTCTCGCTCGCGCTTGTAGAACCAGTCCTTTGACCAGATGCGATGCAGCCGCCAGCCCCGGTTCTGAAGGATCAGCTGCCGCAAACGATCCCGGTCCCGGGCGTAGCGGGATGAATGGTAGGCCGCCCCATCACACTCAATACCGAGCAGGTAGCGACCCTCGTCGCGGGGATCGATCACGGCAAGATCGATGAAGAAGCCGGCCATGCCAACCTGAGGTCGAACATCAAAGCCAAGGCCGCGCACAGCCTGCGCCACATCTTCCTCGAATGGAGAGTCGAAGCCTCGTTCGGTCTCCAGGGCGATAGCCGCATAACCGTCCTTGGCGAGCTTCAGGTATTCTTTCAGGGCCCGGACGCCCGGCTTGCTGGCGCCGTCGAGGCGAATGTCCTCGGCCAGGATCGAGGAAAACACCTCGCACCGCTTCCGGGCGCGGGTGATCAACACGTTCAGGCGGCGCTCGCCCCCATCACGCCCCACGGGTCCAAAGTTCTGGGTGAGTTTCCCGTTGGCGTCCCGACCATAGCCCACGGAAATGAAGATGACGTCCCGCTCGTCGCCCTGGATATTCTCCAGGTTCTTGATGAAGAGCTCCTTCCGGTCGCCGGACGGCTTCATCAGAGCCTCAAGCTCCGGATGCTTCCGGGCAAGATGGTCAATCTGGTCGCGGATACAGTCACGCTGTGCCACCGAAAAGGCGCCGATGCCGAGGGACAACTCCGGGTGGCGCCGTGCGTGTTCGAGCGCCGCCCTTGCGATCAGACCCGCCTCGACTTCATTTCGCGCCGTCTTGCCACGCTCATAACCGCCCTCGGGTACAGGCCGGAAGACCAGGCCGGTATCCCCGTCCGTGGTGCCAGCGACGATTGAGGGCGGCAGCATGAGTTCGCCGCCGTAGAAGTTTCTGTTCGAGGTCGCGATCAGCGCGGGATGCTCGCTGCGGTAGTGCCACCTCAGCATCCGCGCCGGGAATCGCGGTGCGCAGAGATTCAGAATGCTCTCAACATCCTTGATGACCGCCTTGCGGGGCGCGCCATTCGGTGCGTCATCCTCTTCGTCATCCGGACCGTCATCATTGATGACGCGGTTGAAGAAGTTGGTCGGAGGCAACTGACGGTCATCACCCACGACCACGAACTGCCGGCAGCGCGCGATTGCGCCGAGGGCATCCTCAGGACGCACCTGGCTCGCCTCGTCGATGACGAGGAGATCAAATTCCAAGGACATGGGCTGCACATACTGGGCAACCGATAGCGGGCTCATTAGGAAAATGGGCTTGATGCGCTGCACCGCTTCGCCAGCCTTCAGCATCAGCTTGCGCACAGGCATGTGATTGCGTTGCTTCCTGAGCTCATCGGCAAGGATGCCCATCGCGCCCATCGTACCCGTCGGACGCCGGTCGATATGGGCTCGGGAGACCTGATCCGACGCCAGCCGAATCCCGTCTTTATCCGCAGTCCTGAACCGCTTGACGAGACGATCCAGTTCATCCCCCAGCCCTTCGCCAAGCTCCGGACTTTGTGAGCGAAGTCGATTCCACTTCGCCTCGAAGATCGCCAGGGCCAGGATCGGCTCGAGCTGGACGGGTGTGACTTCACCGGCGTAGGCGCCTTCCGCAAGCCGGAGACAGCCGAGCTGCCGAAGCCAACTCAAACCGTCCCGCGCCGCAGTCCAGTCGACCAGGAACTCGAATTTCTCAGACCACTGAATCGCCGTCGCAAGCAGGAGCCCGTACGGAACCTCCCGCAGTTCGGGCCTCTCGAAGGTAAGATTTAGGTCCAATTTCAGGGCTTCGACCGCATCGCCAAAGGCGGCCTCCGCAGCCTCGGCGACATGCCGAAGGCGATCCGCGAGGTCCTGAGCCTCTTTGGAAGGGAGTAACGGAAAGCGGGTACCGACAACCTCTTCCGCATGAACCAGTCTCGGCAACCAAGCGGCCAGTTCCGCTAATCGCTCCCAGTCCGACTGGAGGCCGCGCCAGTGCAACCCAAGCGCCGGACCTACCCTTTCACCAGCCGAAAGGATCGTGGCTTGGACCTGCTTGAGTTCAATCAGGGCGTCGAGCTTACTCAGGCGGACCCGATTTTGTTTCGGCCAGGAACCATTCCAGTGCCCGCGCACGTCTGCGACGGCATCCCGGTATGACTTCGAGAGGAACCTGAAGATTGAGTCGCCGCGGCCCGCGATTTCAACCCGGACCCGCGACCAGTCCCGCTCAAGCGCGCTTGGACGGAAGGCCTGACCGACAACCGCCTCAAGAGTGGCGAGACGGAGCCCGTTCTGGACCGCGACACCAATCTCCGCGAGGACGACGCGCCAACGACCATCGGCGATGATCTCCTCGAATCCGGTCGGGCGAACCGCGAGCAGACCGAGCGCATCCAGCCACTCCGCCTCACGGCGGAATGTGAGTTCACCAGAAATTGGAAGTCTTTGGCGAACTGCATCGACCTGCTCCACAAGCGCTGACGCGGTGTCCCGGCACCGTGCGACCTGCGGTCTGAGACGGTCACGGACCAGCGGGTCTGGCGCTGGAATGCCCACCCCCCGCCAAGGATGAAGCGCTGGGGTCCCACAAGTCAGAAGGCGACCGGCAACCAGCGACGTCTCGCGCCGGACCTCGTCAACCTGGACCTGGGTCCATTCCGCGGCGCTGGAGAGTTCGAAGTCTGGCGTCGGCGCCCCAGCCCCCTTCAGGAGCGAAATCTCGCCCATGAGCTTGAAGGGGGTAAAGCCAGTTGAATCCGGAGTGTGAAGCAGGTCGGAGTGGCTGCGAAGCCGCTGTTGCGTCTCACCGAGTTCGGCGAAAGCTGACTCGGCCCACATCGGTGGAGGTGCGGTATTCTGCCCTTTCCGAAGCTGTTCGAGCACAGAGGCCTTCGACGACTTGCGGCTGTGAAGTTCGAGGCAGATGGGGCCCAGCTTCGCCGTAGCCAACCGTTCGTGCACGACGTCCAGCGCCGCCATCTTCTCAGCGACGAACAGAACGGATTTCCCGCCGGCCACAGCGCCAGCGACTATGTTGGTGATGGTCTGCGACTTCCCGGTACCCGGCGGTCCCTGGATCACTAGGTTCTTGCCGGCCAGAACCTCCTGGATCGCGATTGCCTGGGAACTATCCGCGTCCGTGACATGGATCAGTTCGGCAGGTGAAAAGACCTGATCAAGCCGATCGTCATGAGCGATCAGAGGCGTATCCACGATCTCATCTTCACCAAAGTCGCGCAGCAATAGCTGCTTGAGGAGGCCGTTCCCCAGCAAGATGCCATCGCCCCAGCTTTCCGGCTTTAGATCCCGCCAGAGCAGGAATTTTGAGAAGGAGAAGAAACCGAGGAGCACTTCATTTTGGTGGACCCGCCAGCCTTTCAGGCCTTCAACCGCCCTTGCAACGTCGTCGAAGTAGTCACTTGGACTCCACTCATCGCGCTCCGGAATCTCGGGAAGCTCGACCCGGAACTCCTCCTTTAGCCAAGCCTGCAGGCTTATGTTCGTGATCAGGTCCTCATCACGAACCCGGAGTTTAAACCGGTCCCGCGCGCCCTCCCGGATCAACTCGACCGGCAGCAGCAAGAGTGGAGCGAACCGCTCGACCTGGGATTTGGCGTCTTCACGCCACTCAAGGAATCCGAGCGCAAGGAACAGGACGTTGACGCCTTGCTCCTCCTCAAGCGTGCGCCCTTCATGGTAGAGGCTTAGAAGGCGCTTCTGCAGCCCATCCAACGTCATCTGTGTTTGAAGCTTGCTGTCGGAGAGGCGATCGGAGCCCGAGCCCGACCCGGCAACCTCGACCTGGTGTTGATCTTCAGCATCGTCGCCGCGGCCATGTATAAACGAAAATACGCCTTTACTACGGAGGCGGGCGAAGACCTTGTCGCTCAGTTCATCGAATACGCGGACCTGCCGCGCCTTGCTCGATTTCAGAGGGGTATTGATGAGCCTATTTCGCAGAGACCGGTCGAGAAGTCGGTCTCGCGCAAGCGCCAGCGCTGCCTGCATGGTCCCAGCAAGGAGACTGTTCTCACCTTGCTGTTCTGATTCGAACGCAGGCTGAGGCGCATCATCCTGCGAATTCACTTCCGTTCCTGACATACCCACTCCCAACCCAGAGTGAGACTGGGCGAAATCCGCAGAGGTCGAAATTCTTGCTCGATATCCTTGAAGCAACCCTCGTGAAGCCCGCAGAACTACAATCGAGGCTTAAATTCACTACAGACCGAAAGATTCCGGCGCTAGCAAAAGAAGGACTATGCCAGCAGGCTGGGTGGCGGTGACGCAGGGATTCGAACCCTGGATACCCTTTCGGGTATGACGATTTAGCAAACCGTTGCCTTCAGCCACTCGGCCACGTCACCAGTCCCCGGCGGGGAGCGCCTCTCTTAGCCGAAGGCGGCGGCGCGGCGCAACGTCCTCCTTCCCCGGGTCAGGGCGTGCTAAGATCAGAGTGGATCCCCGCCGGAGACCTGACACATGCGCATCGCCCTGACCGCACTCGCCCTCGCTGCCATCTTCGCCGCGCCCGCGGGAGCCCAGGCGGCGGAGGCCCGGGGCTTCACGGCCAAGGATCTGGTCATGCTAGATCGGATCTCCGAGGTCCGGACCGCACCGGACGGTGGCTCCGCACTCTTCGTCGTCCGCCGTACAGACTGGGAGGCTGACCGCGGCCGCACCGTCCTGTGGCGGGTGAACCTGTCCGCGAAGGCGGCGACGCCCGAGCCTGTCGCCGGGATCGGCGAAGGCGTCGGCTCCCCCCGCTGGAGCGCCGACGGCCGCTGGATCTACTTCCTCTCCAGCCGCTCGGGCTCCAACCAGGTCTGGCGCGCGCCCTCCGCAGGTGGCTCTCCCCAGCAGGTCACGCGCCTGCCCCTGGGCGTGGAGGCCTACCGCCTTTCAAATGATGGCCGGACTCTGGTGATTGGCCTGTCCGTCTTTCCCGACTGCGCTTCCCTGAAATGCACCTCCGACCGCCTCGCGGCGCCGGCCATCCCGTCAGGACGGGTCTACGATCGCCTCTTCGTGCGCCACTGGGACACCTGGGCGGACGGAACCCGAAACCAGCTCTTCGCCCTTCCGCTCGACCCGGTCGCCGGTGTTACGACCGGGGAAGCCGTCGCCCTGACGGCGGGCCTGGACGCCGACGTTCCGGGAAGGCCCTTTGGCGGCGAGGACGACTTCGCTCTGACACCGGATGGGAAGTCGGTGATTTTTTCTGCCAAGATCGCTGGGAAGACAGAGGCCTGGAGCACGAATTTCGATCTTTTCCAGGTCCCGGTCTCCGGTGGGACCGCGCCCGTCAACCTGACCCCAGGCAATCCTGCCGCCGACTCCGCGCCGGTCCTGTCGCCGGATGGTCGGACCCTCGCCTGGCTGGCCATGAAGCGACCCGGCTTCGAGGCTGACCGGAACGGGATCATGGTGCGCGACCTCGCCACAGGGCGGACCCGGGAACTTGCGCCCGGCTGGGACCGCTCGGCCGAAGCCCTCAGGTGGTCGCCCGATGGTCGCCGTCTCTACGTCCCGGCCCAGGACCAGGGCCAGCAGCGTCTCTTTGCATTCGACGCCCGGCGTGGCGGATTCCCATTCTCGGTCACTGGCGAGGGACACGTCGGGGAATACGACGTCAGCCGAACAGGCCTGGTCTTCACGCAAGACAGCCTGACCGCCCCCGCCCAGGTCTGGCGTGCCGACGCCGACGGCCGCAACGCCGTCCAAATGACCCGCCTCAACGCCGAACGAATGGCCGGTATGGGAATGGGCGAGCCCACCCAGTTCGCCTTCACCGGCTGGAACGGGGAAACGGTCTACGGATACGTAGTCCGTCCGCCAGGTGCGCGGCCGGGCCAGAAGTTCCCGGTTGCCTTCCTGATCCACGGTGGGCCGCAGGGATCCTTCGGGAACCTCTGGCACTATCGCTGGAATGCCCAGACCTACACTGGCCGAGGCTACGCCGTGGTCATGATCGATTTCCACGGGTCGACGGGGTACGGCCAGGCCTTCACCGACGCCATCTCGCGACACTGGGGCGACCGCCCGCTGGAAGACCTGCAAAAGGGTTGGACCGCAGCCCTCGAACGCTTCCCCTGGCTGGACGGCGACCGGGCCTGCGCCCTCGGAGGCTCCTATGGCGGCTATATGGTCAATTGGATTGCTGGGAACTGGAGCAAGCCGTGGAAATGCCTGGTGAACCACTCCGGCCTCTTCGACACCCGCGCCATGGCCTACTCCACGGAGGAAATCTGGTTCACCGAGTGGGAGAACGGCGGCATGCCACACGACGACCCAGCGGGCTACGAGAGGTTCAACCCGGTGACCAAGGTCGGGGCCTGGACCCGGCCCATGCTCGTCATCCATGGCCAGAAAGACTACCGCGTGCCTCTTGAGCAGGGCCTGGCGACCTTCACCGCCCTGCAGCGCCGGGGGATCGAAAGCCGGTTCGTGACCTTCCCGGACGAGAACCACTGGATCCTGAAGCCGCAAAACTCGGTCCAGTGGCACGATGAGGTCATGGACTGGCTGGACCTCTGGACGGCGGCCCCGGCGCGCTGAGGCGGTCCTACATGCCCCGCCGGACGGGCCGAAGGTCCGGGAAATCCGGCTCTCGCCCGTCCTGCCGGGCCTTGAAAGTCTCGGCCATGTCGGCCGAAGGGAACATGCCCGTCTGCCAGACCCGCAGGTACTCCAGGGCGGTCTCCGTGTCGTGCTCCCGGGCGTAGTTGATCATCACCTTGGATCCAGCCACCGCCAGGGGCGACTTGGAGGCGATCTCCCGGGCGGTGGAAAGGGCATGGGCCAAGAGGGTCTCCGGATCCGGCAGGACCGTATTGACCAGGCCGATCGCCTGAGCCGCCTCGGCCGGGAGGCGTCGACCGGTATAGGCCAGCTCACGCACCCAGCCCTGCGGGATGAGGCGGCAGAGGCGGGGGAAGGTGCCGGCATCGGCGGTCATGCCGATGTTGATCTCCTGGATGCAGAAGAAGGCGTCGGCGCTGGCGTAACGGATGTCGCAGGCCGAGGTCAGGTCGACACCGCCCCCGACGCAGGCGCCCTGCACCGCGACGATGACCGGCATCCGGGCGCGGTCGAGGCAGGAAAACGTATCCTGCAGCGACTCCAGGTGGGCCCGGGAGGCCTCCCCGGCGATATCGGCGCGAACCTGGCCGGAACCGCCGCCGACCCCGTCAAAGTTCTGCAGGTCCATGCCGGCCGAGAAATGGCGTCCAGCGGCGGAGATCACGATCACCCGGGCCCGGGCGTTGTCGCTGATGTCGTCGACGATGGCTGGCAGTTCATTCCAGAACGCCCGGTTCATGGCGTTGAAGGCGTCGGGTCGGTTGAGGCGGATGTGCGCCACCCGATCCTGGAGGGTCACCTCGAAGCAGGTCCAGGCCGTCTCGAATGCCGATGCCATGGCGCGTCTCCCTGTCGGTGGCTTCAGGCCCCGAGCTTGGACCTGAGGATCTGGTTCACGGCAGCGGGATTGGCCTTGCCCCCGGTCGCCTTCATGACCTGGCCGACGAACCAGCCGATGGCCTGGGGCTTCTCGCGGACCGCAGCCGCCTGACCCGGGTTTTCGGCGATCAGTTGCTCGACCAGGGCCTCCAGGGCGCCGGTGTCCGAAACCTGCTGCAGGCCCTGGGCCTCGACGACCGCCCGGGGACGTCCGTCCCCCGCCCACATGCGCTCGAAGACATCCTTGGCGATCTTGGAGGAGATCACGCCCTCCTCGATCAGGGCGACAAGCTCGGCGATCTCATCCGGCGCGATCGGGCTCTCGGCGATGGGCGTTCCGGCGGCCGTCAGGCGGGCGGCCAGGTCATTGGTGACCCAGTTGGCCACCAGCTTGGCGTCCCGACCTGCCGCAGCGGCCTCGTAATAGTCGGCCCGGGCCTGCTCGCTGATCAGCACGCCCGCGTCGTAGGCGGTGAGCCCGTACTGTTCCTGGAAGCGCGCCTTCTTGGCGTCGGGGAGTTCGGGCAGGCTGGCCTCGATCGCCTTCACCCAGGCCGGGTCCAGAACCAGGGGAAGCAGGTCCGGATCGGGGAAGTAGCGGTAGTCATTGGCGTCTTCCTTTGACCGCATGGAGCGGGTCTCGCCCTTCACCGGGTCGAACAGACGGGTTTCCTGGTGGATGTGGCCGCCATCCTCGAGGATCTCGATCTGGCGGCGGGCCTCGTACTCGATGGCCTGCTGGATGAAACGGTAGGAGTTGACGTTCTTGATCTCGCAGCGGGTGCCAAGGCCCTCGCCGGGCCTGCGGACCGAGACGTTGACGTCGGCGCGCAGGTTGCCCTTCTCCATGTCGCCATCACAGGTGCCGAGATAGATGAGGATAGTGCGGAGTTTCTTGACGTAGGCCGCTGCCTCTTCCGACGAGCGCATGTCCGGCCGGGAGACGATCTCCATCAGGGCCGTGCCGGACCGGTTCAGATCCACAAAGGTCGAATCGGGATCCTGGTCGTGGAGGCTCTTGCCGGCGTCCTGCTCGAGATGCAGGCGCTCGATACCCACGGTGAAGCTGGTCCCGTCGTCACGTTCCACCAGGACCTCGCCCTCGCCGACGATGGGATCCTTGAACTGGCTGATCTGGTAGCCCTGGGGCAGGTCGGGATAGAAATAGTTTTTACGGTCGAACCGGCTGGTCAGGTTGATCTGTGCGCCCAGGCCCAGCCCAGTGCGGACCGCCTGCTCGACGCAGAACCCGTTCAGAACCGGCAGCATGCCAGGCATGGCTGCGTCCACGAGGCTGACCTGCGCATTGGGACCTGCCCCAAAGCCGACGGCTGCGCCGGAGAAAAGCTTGGCCTGGGAGGCCACCTGGGCGTGAACCTCGAGGCCCAATACGATTTCCCACGGCCCGGTCCGGCCTTCGATCAATTTTGATGCTTCGCTCATACACCCTGTTTAGATCGGGCGAGTTCCCTGCGAAAGCCTCTTGCGCTCCCGGCCAGTCTGTCTTCAACCTCCGACCCCAGAGCCCGGGAAGGACCCCGCGTGCCTGGAGACCAAAATGAAGAAAACCCTGATCGCCGGCCTGGCCGGCCTGTCCCTCGCCTTTGCCGCCATTCCCGCCCTTGCAGATGGCAAGAAGTCGGTCGACGCAACCCCGATCGCCGAGCTCGTTGCCGATCCCGCCTCCAAGGCTGTCCTCGACAAGGAAATGCCGGGCATGACCCAGCACCCGGCCTACGAGCAGTTCAAGGGCATGACCCTTCGCCAGCTACAGCCCATGTCTGGCGGCGCTCTGTCGGACGAGAAGCTTGCGGCCATCCAGACCGCCCTGAATGCGGCCCCCCAGGGCTCGGCCCCGGCTGGCAAGACTTCGTCGCAGTAAGCCCCCTAAGGGGTTACCACCAGCGCGCGGGCTTCGACGAGAAGCCCGCCGCTTTCTCGATGGCGCCGCCCAGTGAGAACAGCAGGCCCTCGTCGAGGGGGCGGCCGATCAGCTGCAGGCCGAGGGGCAAGCCCTGGGCGTCCAGCCCCGCCGGAACGCTCATTCCCGGTAGGCCAGCCAGGTTCACGGTCACCGTGAAGATATCGTTCAGGTACATGGCCACCGGGTCCTCGGCGTTCTCGCCGAGGGCAAAGGCGGCGGAGGGTGCCGTGGGCGTCAGCAGGGCATCGACCTTGCCGAAAGCCTCCGTGAAGTCATCGGCAATGCGCCGGCGCACCTTGAGGGCACGCAGGTAGTAGGCGTCGTAGTAGCCGGCCGACAAGACGTAGGTGCCGATCAGGATCCGCCGCTTGACCTCTTCGCCAAAGCCCGCAGCCCTGGACTTCTCGTAGGTGTCCGTCAGGTTCCCGCCCTCGACCCTGAGGCCGTATCGCATGCCATCGTAGCGGGCGAGGTTGGAGGATGCCTCCGCGGGGGCAACGATGTAATAGGCCGGCAGGGCATAGCGGGTGTGTGGGAGGGAAACCTCGACGATCTCGCACCCAGCGTCGCGAAGCCAGGCGATCCCCTGCTCCCAGAGCGCGTCGATTTCGGGGGACATGCCCTCGACCCGGTACTCCTTAGGTATGCCGATCCGGAGCCCCTTGACCGACTTTCCGATGAAGGCCGGGAAGTCGGGGACTTCGGTGTTCAGGCTGGTGGAGTCCTTGGGGTCATGCCCGGACATGGACTTCAGGAGGATGGCCGCGTCCTCTACCGTCCGGGCGATGGGTCCGGCCTGATCGAGCGAGGAGGCAAAGGCAACCACGCCCCAGCGCGAACACCGCCCATAGGTGGGCTTGATCCCTACTGTGCCCGTGAAGGCCGCAGGTTGGCGGATCGAGCCGCCGGTGTCGGTGGCCGTAGCCCCGAGGCAGAGGCCCGCAGCGACAGCCGCCGCGGAGCCCCCCGAAGATCCGCCGGGCGTAAGGGGCGCATCGTCGCCCTGGCGCCGCCAGGGGCTGACCACAGGCCCAAAGGCCGAGGTCTCGTTGGACGAGCCCATGGCGAACTCATCCAGGTTCAGCTTGCCCAGCATGACCGCACCGTCGCGCCAAAGCTGGGAGGTCACGGTGGACTCATAGGTCGGCGTGAAGTCGGCGAGGATACGGCTGCCGGCGGTGGTCCGCACGCCCTCGGTACAGAACAGGTCCTTGATCCCGAGAGGAACCCCATCAAGCGGGCCCGCCTCGGCTGAGGCCCGTCGATGGTCCGAGGCGCGCGCCATTTCGAGCGCCTTCTCGGGGGTCTCGAGGACGAAGGCGTTCAGGGGCCGGGCGGCCTCGATGGCGGCGATGTACGCGCCTGTGAGTTCCTCGGACGAAATCTTCCCGGTCCCGAGGGCGTCGAGGGCCTGGCCTAGGGTCAGGTCGGTAAGTCCGGACATCACTCGACCACCTTGGGAACGACGAAGAAGTCGCCAGACCGGCGAGGGGCGTTGGTCAGGACGCGCTCAGGGTCGCCACCTTCGGTGACCACGTCTTCGCGGAGGGGCGCAGACATGGAAACCGCCGAGGTCATGGGCTCCACCCCCTCGACATCGACCTCGGCCAGTTGTTCGATCCAGGCCATGATGCCGGTCAGTTCCCGGGCGAGCGGTTCGATCCGGGCTTCGGGTTCGGCGATCCGGGCCAGTCTGGCGACCTTGCGGACCGTCGCCGCATCAATGGCCATAAGGAGTCTCCGTTGAACTTCGCGCGTCGATGCAACCGGGGGACCGGCGAGGCCTAGGCTCTAGCCGTGGCAAGCCATCCTTGACAAGCTTTGCCGCTCACAGATGGACCAGCCCAGTGAATACCGCGGCCCCAAAGGCGCTGGCCGCCAGCAGCACGGCACCCAGGCTCACTCGAAGGCCATAGTCGCGACCTCCGAGGATCCAGGCTGTTGGCGCCTTGACCAGCATGTTGGTCACCAGGGCGATCAGTACCCCAAGGGCGGCAGTACGGTCCGACAGCGCCCCGGCTGCCGCCATGTTCGCCATGGACAAGGCTGCGGCGTGGGCATCGGCAAGGCCGGTCGCCACCGCACCCGCAAGGACCCCGGCGTCGCCAAGCCAGCCCTCCAGCCCTTGGCTGATCAGGGTAAAGCCTGCCACCAGGCCGACGAAGAGGGCGACGGCGCGAGGGTCAAAGGCACGGCCCGTCGGTGCAGGGGCATCCGGAGGGGCGTCATGCCGGAGACCAGCTACCGCATAGGCCAGGAGGCAGGCGGCCGAGACTGCCAGCGGAACGCCAACGAGGACGAGGACCTGCGGCCTCAGGGCCGCCAGCAGCAGGCACAGGTAGAGGATCGAGGTCAGCATGGATGCCACCCCCGCCGAGGCGGCCTGTCCGGCGACTTCCGGCGTCTCACGGGCCCGGCGTCCCATGGCTGCAATGGTGGCCGTGGAGGAAACGAACCCCCCGGCAAGGCCAGCGAGGATCAGACCCCTGCGCAAGCCCGCGAGGCGCTGGGCCACGTAGCCGGCGGCGCTCAGCCCCATCATCACGACCGCCAGCCGCCAGAGGGCAAAGGGATTGAGCACGCCAAGGGGGTCCACGGCCCGGTCCGGGAGCAGGGGCAGGACCACAAGGGCTGCGATGGCGAAGGCCAGACCGTCCCGGAGCTCACGTTCGCTCAGGACCTCTTTGACGAGGCGCTGCAGGGGGGTGCGGGCCGCCAGCAGAACCGCCATGACCACGCCCGCCGCCACAGCCCCCTGCGGCTGGGTGGCCGTTATGACGCCGAGGAGGAAGGTGGCGAACATGGCCACCTCGGTCGTCAGTCCGGGGTCGGAAACCCGGGTCCGCAGGTAGGAAGCTACCGCGGCGGCGGCCACGAAGAGGCCCGAAACGGCGACCAGAAGGGGTTGACCTGAAAGGCCTGCGCCACCGCCGACAAGGCCCAGCAGGGCGAAGGTCCGAAGGCCAGCGGCCTGACGGCCAGGTCCCTCGCCCTTGCTGCGCTCGCGCTCGACGCCGACCAGGAGGCCAATGCCGAGGGCGAGGAAGAGACGGAGCTCCGGACGATCGACGAGGGCGGTCACGACAGGGGCTCCTGAGACCGGCGCGCAGTCGAGAGGTGGTGCAGGACGATGCCCGAAGTCGTCGCAACGTTCAGGGAATCAAACCCCTCGGCCATAGGGATACGGACGGTTTCACACCGCGCCATGAGTTCGGGCGAGAGGCCGGGCCCCTCGGCACCGAAGAGAGCCGCCATACGACCGCCGACCCGGACGTCCCCAAGAGCGTGGTCGCCTGACGGGCTGAGGGCCAGCCGTCGGACGCCTGAGGCTTCAAGGCAGGTGCCAAGATCGCCGCCGGGCTCCAGCCGGGCGAAGGGGACCCGCAGGACAGCGCCCACCGACACCCTGAGCGCCTTCCGGTAGAGGGGGTCGCAGCAGCTGGCGTCGAGCAGCACCGCCGAGACGCCGAATGCGGCGGCGTTGCGGAACAGGCCGCCCATGTTGTCGTGGTTGGAAATCCCGGAGAGGGCCAGGATCAGGCCGTCCCCGGAGACGCCAGCAAGCAGGGTGGAGGGATCGGGCGGTGCAAGCCTTTCCCCGACCGCAAGGATTCCCCTGTGGATGGGAAACCCGACGATGGCGTCCATCACGGTCTGAGAAGCGGCGAAGACAGGCGTTTCGCCGGGAAGCTCCGATATCAGCGGTTCCAGCCGCACCCGCTGGCGATCGGTGACCAGGAGAGAAACGGGGCGCGCCAGGGAACTCCCGAGGAGCGCACGAAGGACAACCTCGCCCTCTGCGATGAAGCGCCCTCGCCGACCCACGAGGTCGCGTTCGCGGACCTCCTGGTAGTCGGCGATGCGTAGATCCTTGGGGTCTGTGATCTGCTCGATCATTCCGCCTTCTAGCCGATCCCGGCCGGCAGGCCCATGACGGCCCCTTCCCCTGCGACGCCGAACCGTGACAATCTCGACCAAAGCGGTCGCCGCCAAGGGGGTAAGAGAGTCTATGTCCACACGTGAAGCCGATCTGCCGTCAGCGGATCGCCCTGTTTATTCGAACAACTACAAATCCCTGGTGCTGACCCTCCTGGTCACGGCCTACACCTTCAACTTCATCGACCGCACGATCATTTCCACGATCGGCCAGGCCATCAAGGTTGACCTGAAGATCACGGACACCCAGCTCGGCCTGCTTGGCGGACTTTATTTCGCCCTGCTCTACACCATCCTCGGGATCCCGATCGCGCGGCTGGCCGAGCGGTTCTCCAGGGTCAATATCATCACCGCTGCCATCGTCGTCTGGTCGGGGTTCACCGCCCTCTGCGGCTCGGCGACGAGCTTCGCCATGTTGGCGGCCTACCGGTTCGGGGTGGGCTTCGGCGAGGCTGGACTGAACCCGCCAGCCCACTCCCTGATCAGCGACTATTTCGAGCCTAAGAAGCGGGCGAGCGCCCTGGCAGTCTACGCCTTCGGTATCCCTTTCGGGACCATGGTCGGTGCGGTCGCCGGGGGTTGGCTGGCGCAGAACTTCTCCTGGCGGGTCGCCTTCATGCTGGTGGGCCTGCCCGGCGTACTTATCGCCATCGCCATCAAGCTCCTGATCAAGGAACCGCCGCGGGGACACTCCGAGGCCGACGGCGGGGCTTCGCTGGTAGCGCAACCGCCCTTCTCTATGGGCGGTGAGTTCCGCGAGATAGGGGCCATCGTGAAGACCCTGTTCGGCAAGTGGCCGGTGCTCAACATGATCCTCGGCGTGACCATCGCCTCCTTCGGATCCTATGGGTCGGGCCAGTTCGTGCCGCCCTACTTCTCCCGCGCCTTTGGCCTCGACTATGCCCAGGTTGGCCTGATCACCGGCCTGGTGGGCGGCATCTCTGCGGGCATAGGCACCCTGCTTGGGGGCGTGGTGACCGACCGCCTCGCCCTGCGCAGCCCCCGGTGGTACTCGCTGACCCCGGCCATCGGCCTGGCCATCGCGACACCGATCTACATCACGGCCTACCTCCAGCCCTCCTGGCAGTCAGCGGCCTTGATCCTCCTGATCCCCGGTATCTTCCACTACACCTATCTCGGCCCGACCTTTGGCGTGGTCCAGAACATGGTCGAAAGCCGTCGCCGGGCGACCGCTGCGGCCATCATGCTGTTCTTCCTGAACCTGATCGCCCTTGGTGGAGGCCCGCCCTTCACCGGCTGGGTGATCGACCACTTCGCCCAGTTCAACTTCAACCATGGCCCGGGGAGCGGCGTGCTGGCCTCGATCGGCCAGATGCTGGGCGGTGCAGGCGGCGCGGAGAACTTCGCCAAGGCCTGCCCCGGCGGTCTGGCACCGGCAGGATCGGCGCCTGGACTGGTCGCGCGTTGCCATGACAGCCTGGTGGATGCGACCCGCTCGGGCGTGATCATTTCCCTGTGCTTCTACCTGTGGGCGGCCTTCCACTACTTCCTCGGCTCCATCGGTCTGGTGAAGGCCCTCGCGGACGCCCGCAAGGCCCGCGGAGAAGCATGATGTTCGGGGACTTCGCCCGGGTCTGGACTCCCATCGTCCCCCTGCGCAGCCTCGCGCAGGGACCGGTGGGCGTCCAGGTGGCGGGAGAGCGCCTGGCGGTCTTCCTCGGTTCCGGCGGAACGCCAGGCGTGCTTGTCGACAAGTGCCCCCATCGCGGTGTGAAACTTTCCCTCGGACGCATCACACCGGAGGGGTGCCTGGAGTGTCCTTTCCACGGGTGGAGGTTCGGGACGGACGGAACCAACCGGGGCGCACCCCTGAACCCGAAGGCCCGGCTGGAGACCCTTGGCGCGACCGCGCTTCCGGCCCGGGCGATCGGCGACTTCGTCTGGGCCTACACCAACCCTGCAGGGGAGCCGCCCGGCGAGCCCGTTGTTCCGGAGACCCTGACCGATCCCTCCCTGGCGCGGATCATCATCGAGCGGACCTGGAACTGCCACTGGACCCGGGCCATGGAGAACATGCTCGACAGTCCGCACCTGCCCTTTGTTCATCGCAAGACCATCGGGAAGTTCGTCAGCCGCTACATGAAGCCGGACTCCGAGATGGAGGTGATCTGGGAAGACACCGACTTCGGCGGCTCGACCCACGCCCTCATGGACGGCCGGGATGGTGGCGGCCGGCTGGACTTCCACCGCCCGAACGTCATGACCCTGCACATCCCGATCCCGCGGATGCGCCTGAAAATCCACGCCCTGGTCGTTCCCATTGACGCCACCCACACCCGTCTCTTCGTGGTCGGCGCGCGCAGCTTCCTGAAGTGGAGGGGCTTTACGGGTCTCTTCGAGGGCAATGCCGCAAAGATCGCCGATGAGGACCGGGACGTGGTGGAAAGCTCCTGGCCAAAAGAGGTTCCGCCGCCCTCCGAGGAGCACTCCGTGGGCACCGACCGGGCCACCCTCGCCTTCCGACGGTACTACCTCGAGACCCTCAAGGGCTCCTCTGCCGGCTGATCCCGCCGCCGGCTTTGCATCCACGGCCGCCTAGGCCTAGAAGTCCCGACCATGATCTCTCGCTACACCCGCCCCGAATTCGCCCGCATCTGGGAGCCCCAGACGCGCTTCACCATCATGTTCGAGATCGAGGCCCATGCGGCCGACAAGATGGCCGAACTCGGCGTGATCCCCAAGGAAGCCGCCCGGACCATCTGGGAAAAGGGCCGGGGTGCGATCTTCAACGTCGACCGGATCGACGAGATCGAACGGGAGGTGAAGCATGACGTCATCGCCTTCCTGACCCACGTCACTGAGCTGGTCGGGCCGGAGGCGCGGTTCCTGCACCAGGGCATGACGTCCTCGGACGTCAATGACACCGCCCTGGCAGTCCAGCTGTCCCGGGCCACGGACCTGCTGATCGAGGACGTGGACCTGGTCCTGGCGGCCCTGAAGCGCCGGGCTCTGGAGCACAGGATGACCCCCTGCGTGGGCCGCAGCCATGGCATTCACGCCGAGCCCACCACCTTTGGCCTGAAGCTGGCCGGTCACTACGCCGAGTTCCAGCGCACGCGGCAACGCCTGGTGACCGCCCGGGCCGAGATCGCCACATGCGCAATCTCGGGCGCCGTCGGCACCTTCGCAAACGTAGCCCCCGAGGTGGAGGCCCACGTCGCTACGAAGATGGGCCTGGCCGTGGAGCCCGTCTCAACCCAGGTCATCCCTCGCGACCGCCACGCCGCCTACTTCGCCGCCCTCGCTATCGCCGGTAGCGCCATAGAGCGCCTGGCGGTGGAGATCCGGCATCTCCAGCGCACTGAGGTCCTGGAGGCTGAGGAGCCCTTTGATCCCGGCCAGAAGGGGTCCAGCGCCATGCCGCACAAGCGCAATCCGATCCTGACCGAGAACCTCACGGGCCTGGCCCGCCTGATCCGCTCTGCCGTGACGCCGGCCCTGGAAAACGTTGTCCTCTGGCACGAACGTGACATCAGCCATTCCAGCGTCGAGCGCGCCATCGCACCGGACACGACCATCCATCTCGACTTTGCCCTGCGTCGCCTTGCGGGCGTGGTAGAGCGCCTGATGATCTATCCCGAGAACATGATGCGCAATCTCGACCGCCTTGGCGGCCTGGTGCATTCCCAGCGGGTCCTGCTGGCCCTGACCCAGAAGGGCATGTCGCGCGAGGCGGCGTATTCGGCGGTGCAGACCAACGCCATGAAGGTCTGGCGAGGCGAGGGCGATTTTCTGGGTTTCCTGAAGGCCGATCCCTCCATCCACCCGCATCTGGACGCAGCGGAGCTCTCCGAGCTCTTCGACCTCGGCTACCACTTTAAGGCTGTCGATACGGTCTTCGCCAGGGTCCTGGGGGCCTGACGGGGGAGCCCAGACCGCAACGCCGGGGGCCTTAAGCGGCCCCCCGGGGTTTCCTAATTGCCGTCCTTGATCTGCTGGCGCGACACGGCAAGGTACTCGCCCATCTTGTTGCGAACATCGCCCTCGGAGACCGTCACGCCCGCACCCTTGAGGTCCTCGAAGACCTTGCGGTGCACGTCGTCTTCACCGGGGAGTTCGAGGTCGGACTTGACCACCGCCTTGGCGTATTCGGCAACATGATCACCCTGCAGGCCCATCAGGCCCGCCGCCCACTCGCCCAGCATGCGATTACGCCGGGCCGCCGCCTTGAATTCCTGCTCTTGGTCGAGGGCAAACTTGCTCTCGAACCCGCGCTCACGATTTTCAAAAGAGGTCATGGTGTTCCCAAACAGGCTTTGAGGGGGCTGTCTATCCGCTGCACCGCCGGTCCGCAACGGAAAGCAGTGCGGTTTGCGAACCCCCCCCGGTTCGGCTAGTTTGCGGCAGCCTCGGCGGGACACGATCGTCGAGTCGTCCGGATGTGCGCGGGCCGTTGCTCCCGCGCCTTTTTGTCTCCGGAAGACCTGTCCCGCCCCTGAGGCCTGGAGAAGGCGCCGATGAGTACCCGTCGCAAGAAGATCTACGAAGGGCACGGCAAGATTCTCTACGAGGGTCCCGAGCCTGGCACCCTGATTCAGTACTTCAAGGATGACGCAAGCGCCTACAACAACGCGAAACAGGCCGTGCTCGAGGGCAAGGGCGTGCTGAACAACCGGATCAGCGAGTACTTTATGACCCGGCTGAACACGATCGGCGTCCAGAACCACTTCATCCGACGGCTCAACCTGCGCGAACAGCTGATCCGCGAACTGGAGATCATTCCCCTTCAGGTCGTGGTGCGAAACACCGCTGCGGGCTCGCTTTCGCAGCGCTTCGGTATCCCCGAAGGCCAGGCCCTGCCCCGGTCGATCATCGAGTTTTACCTGAAGGACGAAAAGCTCGGGAATCCTATGGTGACCGAGGAGCACATCACCGCCTTCAACTGGGCTTCGACCCAGGAACTCGACGACATGATGGCCATGTCCCTGCGGGTTAACGACTTCCTGAACGGTGCCTTCGGGGCCGTGGGCATCTCGCTGATCGACTTCCGGGTGGAGTACGGAAGGCTCTGGGAGAATGACTTCGCCCGCGTGGTCCTGGCCGACGACATCAGCCCGGACAACTGCCGGCTCTGGGACTCACAGACCCGGGAGAAGCTTGACCTCGATCTCTTCCGCCGCGACCTCGGCGATGCGATCGAGGGCTATGCCGAAGTGGCCCGCCGCCTGGGCATCATGAAGGAAATGCCGACCGTCATCCGGGGAGGGCTGCACTAGTGCGCGCAAGGGTCCATGTGTTTCTGAAGGCGGGCGTCCTCGACGTCCAGGGCAAGGCGGTCGAGAACGCCCTGCACGGGCTCGGCTGGAGCGGTGTCTCGGACGTCCGGGTCGGCAAGACAGTCGAGTTCGACCTCGCTGGCTCTGACCCTGCGGCCGCGGAGGGCGAGGTGCGCCGGATGTGCGAGACCCTCCTGGCGAACACCGTCATCGAAGGCTACCGGATCGAGGTCGTCTGACCATGAAGGCCGCCGTCGTCGTCTTTCCGGGATCCAACTGTGACCGGGACTGCAAGGTCGCCGTCGAGCGCTCCACCGGCGCAAGCGTACATATGGTCTGGCATGCAGAGACCGCCCTGCCCCCGGACCTGGACCTGATTGTCCTGCCTGGCGGCTTTTCCTACGGCGACTACCTGCGCTGTGGGGCCATGGCAGCCCTGTCGCCGGTCATGCCCGAGGTGCGGAAGGCGGCCGAGCGCGGCGTAGCGGTCGTGGGCATCTGCAACGGCTTCCAGGTGCTCTGCGAAAGCGGCTTGCTTCCGGGTGCCCTCCTGCGGAATTCGGCGCTGAAATACGTCTGCAAGCCGGTGGATCTCGATATCGTCCGCCCGGACACCCGTTTCACCCGCGCCTTTGGCAGCCGTCGCCGGGCGGTGATGACCGTAGGCAATGGCGAGGGCGCCTTCTTCGCGGACGCAGACACCCTCTCCCGGGTCGAGGGCGAGGGCCAGGTGGTCTTCCGCTATGCGGACAATCCCAATGGCTCGCTCAATGACATCGCCGGGCTGATTAACACCGGTGGCAACGTCCTTGGGCTGATGCCCCACCCCGACCGTTCCTTCGAGGCGGAACTGGGGTCGGCGGACGGTGCCCTGCTCTTCCAGAGCCTGCTCGAGACCGCCTGACCGCCGGGACGCTGGAGACCCAATAACAGAAATGAAAAGGGCCCCTCCGGATCCGGAGGGGCCCTCTCTGTTTGGCCGGATTGTTCCGTCAGTCGCCCTTGTGGGGCAGTTCCATTGGGTCGGCCTCGTGACCCGTGACCAGGATCCCACGTCCCAGCTTCGAGCTGCCCATGCTGTAGACGAAATAAACCACGATGCCGATGACGAGGTAGCCGAGGAAGAAGTTGCGGGTGTGCTCCGTCCTCATAAGGGTGAGCAGCAGCAGGCCACACATCAGCACGCCCAGGATTGGGACCACCGGGTAGAGCGGAACCTTGAAGGGGCGTTCAAGGTCAGGCGAGGCTATGCGGAGGTAGATCACTGTCGCGCAGACCACGCCAAAGGCCGTCAGCGCACCAACGTTGGACAGGTCCGCCAGACTGTCGAGGGACATGAATCCGGCGGCCAGGCAGGCCAGGAC
>NZ_JBAXIM010000028.1:0-22090 GCF_037138395.1 Phenylobacterium sp. | reverse complement strand
CCGGGATAAATCAGGGGCCGCGGAGAGTGATCTCCGCGGCCCCTTTTCTGTGCGCAATTGGGCACGGCGGCGGGCAGGCGCGGGTCCGGCCCTCAGCGCCGAGGCTTTGCTTGACGGCGGTGAGTCGGGCCCGTATACACGCGCCTTCTGTTGGACCGGCTGTGCCCATTGACCTTGTGTCGAAGGGCAGACGCGGTGCGCGGAGCGGCCTGGATCCGGGGTATCAACCCGGGGTAAAGGCAGGAGCTGATGCGGATTGTCGCGTGGGCTTCTTTTCGTTTTGCGGACTTTCGTGTGCGGGGGCCCTCTTGGGGGTGTCCGGAGTTGGTCTTTGAAATGGTCAATTGCACGCGGACGGGTCGCCGTCTGTAGGGGAAACTTAAGAGCGATATGGATCGTCAGAACATCCGCATCCGGCTCAAGGCCTTCGATCACCGCGTGCTGGATCATTCCACACGTGAGATCGTCAACACGGCCAAGCGTACCGGCGCGACCGTCCGGGGGCCCATCCCCCTTCCGACTCACATTGAAAAATTCACGGTCAACCGTTCGCCGCACATCGACAAGAAGTCGCGCGAGCAGTTTGAAATCCGTACGCATAAGCGCGTTCTCGACATCGTCGATCCCACGCCGCAGACCGTCGACGCCCTTATGAAGCTCGACCTGTCCGCCGGCGTGGACGTCGAGATTAAGCTTTAGGGGGATCGGTCGATGCGTACCGGCGTGATCGCCAAGAAAATGGGAATGGCCCGCTTCTTTGATGAAGCTGGCGTGCATGTGCCCGTGACCGTGCTCAGCCTGGACGGCTGCGCCGTGACGGCCCAGCGCACCGAGGCGCGGGACGGTTATGTCGCGCTCCAACTGGGCGCCGGCCTCCGCAAGCCCAAGAACACCACCAAGCCCCTCCGCGGTCATTTCGCGAAGGCCGAGGTCGAGCCTCGCCACAAGGTGGCCGAGTTCCGGGTGTCTCCGGACAACCTGATCGACGTGGGTGCCGAACTGACTGCGGACCACTTCGTGGTTGGCCAGAAGGTCGATGTGACCGGCACCACCATCGGCAAGGGCTTCGCCGGGGCCATGAAGCGCTGGAACTTCGGCGGCATGCGCGCCTCGCACGGTGTCTCCGTGTCGCACCGTGCCCATGGCTCAACCGGCCAACGCCAGGATCCGGGCAAGACCTTCCGTGGCAAGAAGATGGCTGGCCACCTGGGCCAGGAGACCGTCACGACCCTGGGGCTCACCGTCTGGCGCATCGACACCGACCGCGGTCTCATCATGGTCAAGGGTTCGGTCCCTGGATCCGAGGGTTCGTGGGTACGCGTCCGCGATGCCGTAAAGAAGCCGCCGACCGATGTTCCGTTCCCGGGTGCCTTCCGTAAGGCTGGTCAGCCTGCGGCTCCGGTCGCCGAAGCCGCTCCGGCCGAAGAGGCCCCGCAAGCCGAGGGGCAGGAACAATGAAACTCGACGTCATCAAGCTCGACGGCGGGAAGGGCGGTTCGATTGAACTGGCTGACGCCATCTTCGGGATCGAGGATATCCGGGGCGACATCCTTCAGCGGGTCGTGACCTGGCAGCTGGCCAAGCGCCGCGCCGGGACTCACAAGATCCAGGTTCGGAACGAAGTCTCCCGGACCAGCAAGAAGATGTACAAGCAGAAGGGCACTGGCGGCGCTCGTCACGGTTCACGCCGTGCGGCCCAGTTCGTTGGCGGCGCCAAGGCCCACGGGCCCGTGGTTCGTAGCCATGCTTTTGACCTTCCCAAGAAGGTCCGCGCCCTGGCGCTGCGCCATGCCCTGTCCTCGAAGCTGCTTTCCGGCGACCTAGTCGTTGTGGACACCCTCGCCCTCCCGGACGCTAAGACCGCCGCTCTCCGCGCTTCGCTCGGTAAGATCGGGCTGGTCAACGCCCTGGTGATTGGCGGCCCTGAGGTGGATGGAAACTTCCGCCTCGCGGCCCGCAACATCCCGAACGTGGATGTGCTGCCGAACGCCGGCCTTAACGTCTACGACGTTCTGCGTCGCCGGACCCTGGTCCTCACCAAGGACGCGGTCGAGGCGATCAATGCCCGCTTTGCCGAGAAGGAGGCTGCGTGATGGCCATCCCCTCCGCCCGTCACTACGACACCATTCTTTCGCCAGTGATCACCGAAAAGGCCACCCTGCTCTCAGAGCAGAACAAGGTCGTCTTCAGGGTCGCCATCGACGCGACCAAGGTCGAGATCGCGGCGGCCGTCGAGGCCCTGTTCAAGGTCTCGGTGACCAAGGTCAACACCCTGAACGTCAAGGGAAAGACCAAGCGTTTCCGCGGTCGTGAAGGCCGTCGCTCGGATGTGAAAAAGGCTGTCGTGACCCTGGCCGAAGGCCAGTCCATCGACATCACCACGGGGCTTTGAACCGATGGCTCTGAAGCAATACAATCCGACTTCCCCCGGCCGGCGCTCCCTTGTGCTCATCGACCGGTCCGAGCTCCACAAGGGGCGTCCCGAAAAGTCCCTCGTCGAAGGTCTGTCAAAGACCGGCGGCCGGGGCGGCGGCGGACGCATAGCTGTTCGCTTCCGTGGCGGTGGTGCCAAGCGCCTCTACCGCATGGTCGACTTCAAGCGCCGCAAGTTCGACGTCGTCGGTACGGTTGAGCGGATTGAGTATGATCCGAACCGGACGGCCTTTATCGCCCTGATCCGGTATACGGACGGGGAGGTCGCCTACATCCTGGCTCCGCAGCGCCTCAAGGCTGGCGACCAGGTGATCGCCTCTGACCGCGCCGACGTGAAGCCGGGCAACGCCATGCCGCTTCGCTCCATGCCCATCGGTGCCATCATCCATAATATCGAGCTGAAGCCCCTCAAGGGCGGCCAGATCGCCCGTTCGGCGGGTGCTTATGCCCAGCTGGTCGGTCGTGATGCTGGCTACGCACAGATCCGCCTGAACTCGGGCGAACTGCGGATGGTTCCCGACGGTTGCATGGCTACGGTCGGTGCTGTGTCGAACCCGGACCACATGAACGAGGTTCTCGGCAAGGCGGGTCGCTCGCGCCACAAGGGTCGTCGCCCGCACGTTCGCGGCGTCGCCATGAACCCGGTCGATCACCCGCACGGCGGTGGTGAAGGCCGCACCTCTGGCGGCCGCCACCCGGTCACCCCCTGGGGCAAGCCAACGAAGGGCGCGCGTACCCGTACCAACAAGACGACGGATAAGTTCATCATCCGTTCGCGTCACGCTCGGAAGGCTCGCTGATCCATGACCCGTTCCGTCTGGAAAGGACCGTTTGTCGACGGTTACCTGTTGAAGAAGGCGGAGGCTTTGCAAGCCTCCGGCCGCAAGGACGTCATCAAGACCTGGTCGCGCCGATCGACCATCATGCCGCAGTTCGTCGGCCTGACCTTCGGCGTCCACAATGGCCAGAAGCACGTGCCCGTCATCGTGTCCGAGGACATGGTCGGCATGAAGCTCGGCGAGTTCGCGCCAACCCGGTATTTCCCGGGTCACGCTGCGGATAAGAAGGCGAAGAGGAAGTAGGCATGTCCAAGCCAGCCAATCCACGTCGCCTGAAGCCTGCTGAGGCCATGGCCAAGGCCACCACCCTCCGGGTTAGTCCCCGGAAGTTGAACCTCGTTGCCCAGTCGATCCGCGGCCTGAAGGTCCAGCGGGCGCTCAACGAGCTGGAGTTCAGCCACAAGCGGATCGCCCGCGACGTTCGTAAGGCGCTCTACTCGGCCATCTCCAACGCTGAGAATAACCACAACCTCGACATCGACTCCCTGGTCGTCGCCGAGGCCTATGTGGGCAAGAACCTGACGATGAAGCGTTTTGCGGCCCGAGCCCGCGGTCGCGCATCCAAAATCCAGAAGCCCTTCAGCGAGATAACCATCGTGGTCCGTGAACTTGGTGAGGCTGCCTGATGGGTCAGAAAGTTAATCCTGTCGGGCTTCGCCTCGGCATCAATCGTACCTGGGACAGCCGTTGGTTCGCGGGTGGAGCCGACTACGGGCGCCTCCTGCACGAGGACCTCAAGGTCAGGGCGCAGCTGAAGAAGCGCCTCTACCAGGCCGGCGTCAGCCGGATCATCATTGAACGCCCGCACAAGAAGTGCCGGATCACCATCTATGCCGCGCGCCCAGGCGTGATCATCGGCAAGAAGGGCGCCGACATCGAGAAGCTGCGCAAGGATGTTGCGGCCATCACGGGGGGCGAGGTTCACCTGAACATCGTCGAGATCCGCAAGCCGGAGGCCGACGCTCAGCTTATCGCCGAGAACATCACGGCCCAGCTCGAGCGCCGGATCGCTTTCAGGCGGGCCATGAAGCGGGCCATGCAGTCGGCCATGCGGCTCGGCGCGAAGGGTATCCGCATCAACGTTGCCGGTCGGCTGGGCGGGGCGGAGATCGCCCGCATGGAGTGGTACAAGGAAGGCCGCGTGCCGCTCCATACCCTGCGTGCGGACATGGACTTCGGTTTTGCCGAGGCCAAGACGACCTACGGGATCATCGGCGTGAAGGTCTGGGTTTTTAAGGGCGAAGTCCTGGAGCACGACCCCATGGCCATGGACAAGCGTCTGGCCACTGAATCCGGCCCGGCCGGTGAGGGTGGCGGACGTGAACGCTCCGGCGATCGCCCGGACAGGGGTCCGCGCCGCGACCGCCGCGAGACCGCGGGAGCCTAAGAGACAGCCATGCTTTCCCCGAAGAAAACCAAATACCGCAAGCAGTTCAAGGGCAAGATCCATGGGACGGCCAAGAGCGGCTTCACGCTGAACTTCGGCTCCTATGGACTGAAGTCCGTTGAGCCTGAGCGGATCACTGCCCGGCAGATCGAAGCCGCTCGTCGGGCAATCACACGCCAGATGAAGCGTCAGGGCCGGGTCTGGATCCGGATCTTCCCGGACGTTCCGGTCACCGACAAGCCGGCGGAAGTGCGGATGGGCAAGGGCAAGGGCTCCGTCGAGTACTGGGCTGCCCGGGTGCATCCTGGAAGGATCATGTTCGAAATCGACGGTGTTCCCGACGATGTCGCGCGGGAGGCCCTGCGCCTCGGTGCGTCGAAGTTGCCGGTCAAGACCCGCATCGTCAGCCGCATTGACGCTGTCGCGGAGCACGCGTGATGAATACCCAGGATATCCAGGGCATGACCCCCGACCAGCTCTCCGAGAGCCTTTTGTCCCTGAAAAAGGAGCAGTTTAATCTGCGCTTTCAGGCGGCCACAGGCCAGGTCGAGAAGACCCACCGCGCCGGCGAGGTCCGCAGGGACATCGCCCGGATCAAGACCGTCCTGCGCAGTCGCCAGGCCACGGCCTAGGGAGTACGAGCATGCCGAAACGAATTCTTGAAGGCGTCGTCGTCTCCGACAAGGGCGACAAGACCATCGTCGTGAAGGTCGAGCGCACCTTCCTGCATCCGGTGCTGAAGAAGACCGTCCGTCGGTCGAAGAAGTACCATGCCCACGACGAGGCCAACACCTACCAAGCGGGTGAGATCGCCCGCATCATCGAGTGCGCTCCGCGCTCCAAAACCAAGACCTGGGAAGCCCTGCCTAAGGCAGTCGCTTCACAGTCAGTCTGAGGGAGGCTGATTCATGATCCAGATGCAGACCAACCTCGAAGTGGCCGACAATTCCGGTGCCCGCCGTGTCATGTGCATTAAGGTACTGGGCGGTGCGGGGCGTCGCTATGCCGGTGTCGGCGACAAGATTGTCGTCTCGGTGAAGGAAGCGATTCCGCGGGGACGCGTCAAAAAGGGCGACGTCCTCCAGGCGATCGTCGTTCGGACGTCCCAGGCCATCAAGCGCAAGGACGGGTCCCTGATCCGCTTCGACCGCAACGCCGCCGTCATCGTCAACAAGCAGAGCGAGCCCATTGGCACGCGTATCTTCGGACCGGTTCCGCGCGAACTTCGTGCCAAGAACCACATGAAGATCATCTCGCTCGCCCCCGAGGTGCTGTAATGGCCGCCAAGATCAAGAAGGGTGACCGCATTGTGGTCCTCGCCGGGAAGGACAAGGGCCGCCAGGGTTCGGTCCTGAAGGTCATTCCGAAGGAAGATCGGGTCGTGGTCGAAGGGATCAATATGATCAAGCGTCATACCCGGGCGACCCAAGCCGATCCCCAGGGCGGAATTCTCTCCCGCGAGGCGGCCCTGCATGTCTCCAACGTCGCCATCGTCGATTCCAAAGGCAAGCCGACCCGTGTCGGCTTCCGGGTAGAGGACGGCAAGAAGGTCCGCGTTGCCAAGACCACCGGAGAGGTCATCAATGGCTGAGCAAGCTTACGAGCCGAGGTTGAAGTCCGATTATCGCCAACGCATCCGCGGGGCGATGAAGGAGCATTTCAACTATTCGAATGAAATGCAGATCCCGCGCCTGGACAAGATCGTCCTGAACATGGGGATCGGCGAGGCTGTCGCGGACTCCAAAAAGGTCCAGTCGGCGATCTCCGACCTCACGCGCATCGCGGGCCAGAAGCCTGTGACCACAAAGGCGCGGAACTCCATCGCCGGCTTCAAGCTGCGCGAGGGCATGGTGATCGGCGCCAAGGTCACCCTGCGCAAGGATAGAATGTACGAGTTCCTGGATCGGCTGATCACCATCGCGCTTCCGCGGGTGAAGGACTTCCGGGGACTAAAGCCCACGTCTTTCGATGGTCGCGGCAACTATGCCATGGGTCTTAGGGAGCACATCGTGTTTCCTGAAATCAACTACGACCAGATCGATCAAATGTGGGGCATGGATATAATCGTCACCACAACTGCGAAGACCGATGAGGAAGCCCGCCAGCTTCTTCGGGAATTCCAGTTCCCGTTCAACGCTTAACGGACGGGAAGGAAAGGTAACATGGCCAAGAAGAGCGCCGTCAACCGTAACGAGAGAGTCAAGCTGCTCGTGCAGCGCTACGCCGCACGCCGTCAGGTGCTGAAGGCGATCGCCAATAACGAGAGCCTGCCACTCGAGGATCGCTTCGAGGCCCGCCTCAAGCTCGCCGAACTGCCTCGCAGTTCGTCGAAGGTCCGGATCCGTAACCGCTGTGAGGTGACAGGCCGCCCGCGTGCCTATTACCGCAAGCTTAGGATGAGCCGTATCGCCCTGCGCGAGCTCGGCTCTCAGGGCCAGATTCCTGGCCTTGTGAAGTCGAGCTGGTGAGGAGGGTCCCATGGTGAACGACCCCGTCGGCGATATGATCGCCCGCATCAAGAACGCCGCCACCCGCGGCCGTTCGAAGGTTTCCTGCCCGGCTTCGAAGATGCGCGCCCGCGTACTCGACGTGTTGGCCGAGGAAGGCTACATCCGCGGCTACCAGATGGTGGAAATGCCTGGCGCCTTCCCCGAATTCGAGATCGAACTCAAGTACTTCGACGGCGAGCCAGTCATCGTGGAGATCCGTCGGATCTCCAAGCCTGGCCGCCGGGTCTACTCGTCCATCAAGGACCTGAAGCCCATTAAGAACGGACTTGGCATCTCGGTGCTTTCGACGCCCAAGGGCGTGATGTCGGACGCGGCGGCGCGTGACGCCAACGTGGGCGGCGAAGTCCTGCTGCGGGTGTACTGATATGTCCCGGATCGGAAAGAAGGCGGTTCCGACGCCTGCTGGCGTTACGGTGACTATCGACGGCCAGACCGTGATGGTGAAGGGCCCCAAGGGACAGCTGTCCTGGACCCTGCCGGAAGAGGTCGAGTTGCGCCAGGAAGGCACGGATCTCCTCGTGTCCAAGCGGGTAGAATCTACCCGCGCCCAGGCGATGTGGGGTCTGTCCCGCACCCTGGTAAGCAACATGGTGGTGGGCGTGTCGGCGGGTTACGAGGAAACCCTCGAACTTGTGGGCGTGGGCTATCGTGCACAGATGAAGGGCAACGCCCTGAGTTTGCAGCTCGGGTTCAGCCACGAAGTAGATCTGCCGCCACCTGAGGGCATCGCCTTCATCGTTCCCAAGCAGACTGAAATCAGGATCAGCGGAATCGACAAGCAGGCGGTCGGCGAGATCGCCGCGCGCATTCGTCGAATCCGTCCGCCCGAACCCTACAAGGGCAAGGGCGTTCGCTATCTTGGCGAAAAGGTCCGTCGCAAGGAAGGCAAGAAGAAGTAGGCCATGGCTGTCTCCACCCGTGACTCCGCCAAGCGGCGCGCTGAGCGCACCCGCATCCGGCTCCGCAAGCTGGCCAATGGCCGGCCGCGTCTCTCCGTGTTCCGTTCGTCCAAGAACATCTACGCTCAGGTCATTGATGACGAGAAAGGCGTAACGCTCGCCTCGGCATCGACCCTCGAGGCCGATTCGCCCGATAAGGGCTCCGACAAGGCCGCTGCGGCCCGGGTCGGTGCCCTATTGGCCCAACGCGCCCTCGAGAATGGCGTGACCGATGTCGTCTTCGATCGGGGCGGCTACATCTATCACGGCCGGGTCAAGGCCCTGGCCGACGCCGCGCGTGAAGCCGGCTTGAACTTCTAGGGGTAATTGATGGCTCGTGGAAACGAACAGCGTGGCGACGGCGGACAACGCCGCGGACGAGACCGGGGCGGCCCTTCAGAGGAACGCGCCGATTCCGACATCGTCGAAAAACTGGTTCACATCAACCGCGTTGCGGCGACTGTGAAAGGCGGGCGGCGGTTCTCCTTCGCGGCCCTCATGGTGGTCGGCGACCAAAAGGGACGTGTCGGTTACGGCCACGGCAAGGCCCGTGAGGTTCCCGAGGCTATCCGCAAGGCCACCGAGGAAGCCAAGAAGACAATGATCCGAGTGCCGCTTCGCGAGAGCCGCACCCTGCACCACGACGGCGCAGGCCGCTGGGGCGCGGGTAAGATCATGGTCCGCTCTGCGCCTCCCGGTACCGGCGTCATCGCCGGTGGCCCGATGCGCGCCGTGCTCGAAACCCTCGGCGTCCAGGACGTCGTCGGCAAGTCGGTCGGATCGTCCAATCCCTACAACATGGTCCGTGCGACCTTCGAGGCGCTGAAGGCTCAGTCTTCGCCGCGCCAGATTGCCTCCAAGCGGGGCAAGAAGGTTGCTGACGTCCTCGGTCGCCGCGCCGATGGCGCCGCGGCCGCGGCCGCCGCCGACGGAGAATGAGCATGACCAAGGTCACCGTTCGTCAAATCGCCAGCCCTATCCGGCGCAAGAAGGACCAGCGCGCGACCCTCGTCGGCCTGGGCCTCAACCGTATCGGTCGTGTGTCCATACTTGAGGACACGCCTTCCACCCGTGGCATGATCGCCAAGGTCCATCACCTGGTCGAGGTGGTTTCCGTCTGACCGTAAGCGCTTCCGCTGAAGCGCCAACATCGTCAAAGCCGAGTCGGGCGGTTCGTCCGGCGATAGATCTCAGGAGAGAGGCGCAGATGACTAAGCTCAATGAACTCGCACCGAGCCCCGGTTCCGTGAAGGGACGTATGCGCGTCGGCCGGGGTCCAGGTTCTGGCAAGGGCAAGACCGCTGGTCGCGGCGTCAAGGGTCAGAAGTCCCGGACGGGCGTATCGATCGCCGGCTTTGAGGGCGGCCAGATGCCGCTCCACATGCGGATGCCTAAGCGTGGTTTCAACAATCCCTTTGCGCTTGAGTTCGCGGAAGTGAACCTGTGGCGCCTGGAACAGGCCGTCGCCGCTGGCAAGCTCGACGCCAATGCGCCGATCGACGCTGCCGTCCTGGTCGCTGCCGGCGTGGTCCGCCGCCCCCTGGATGGCGTCAAGCTGCTGGGCAAGGGTGAACTGACGTCCAAGCTCAACCTGACGGTCTACGCCGCCTCCGCCGCCGCCAAGGCGGCTGTCGAGAAGGCGGGGGGCACTGTGACCACCACCGCGCCGGTCGACACCGGCGAGCCCAAGGGCAAGCTTCAGAAGAAGGTCCGGGCCTGATCCGGGGTCGGGAGCGCTGCGAGGGCTGACAGGGCCTCGCGCGCACCCTATCTTGGTAGGCCCACCAGTGAGGGTGTCCCATGGCTTCGGCCGCTGAGCAGCTTGCCGCGAACCTCAATTTCGGCGCCTTCCAAAAGGCGACGGAACTCCACAAGCGTATCTACTTCACCCTGATCGTCTTGGTGGTCTACCGCCTTGGGACCTACCTGCCGATCCCGGGGATCGACGCGGTCGCCTTTGCCGCCGCCTTCCAGGGGCAGGCAAAGGGCATCCTGGGGATGTTCAACCTGTTTTCGGGCGGCGCTGTGCAGCGGATGGCCGTCTTCGCCCTGAATGTCGGCCCCTATATTTCGGCCTCCATCATCGTCCAGCTCCTCGGTGCCATCTACCCGCCCTGGGAGAAGCTCCGGAAGGAAGGCGGCGAGGCAGGGCGCAAGACGCTTAATCAGTACACACGCTATCTTACCGTGGTGCTCGCTGTGATCCAGGCTTCGGCCATCGCCGGGACCCTGCAGGCCAGTCCGGGCCTTGTTGTCAGCCCTGGCCCGTTCTTTACCTTATCGACCATAGTGACTCTAACGGGTGGCACCATGCTGCTGATGTGGCTCGGTGAACAGATCACCAGCCGCGGCGTTGGGAACGGGGTGTCCCTGATTATCTTTGCAGGGATCGTGGCCGGCCTGCCCACGGGGGTGATGCAGCTTCTGACGGTTATGCGGACCGGCCAGGTCTCCAGTTTTGGCGGCATGATGATCTTAATTCTGGCCATCGCCGTGATCTTCGCGATCGTCTTCATGGAGCGGTCGCAGCGCCGCATCCTGGTCCAATATCCCAAGCGCCAGCAGGGCAACCGAATGTTCGGGGGCGAGACCTCCTTCCTTCCGCTCAAGGTCAACACCGCCGGCGTGATCCCTCCCATCTTCGCCTCGTCCCTCCTACTGCTTCCGACGACGGCTATGGGTTTTCTGGCGACGGCGAACCTGCCGCAGTGGCTGCAGTGGCTCCCTGGAGCCGTCGGCCAGCTTCAGCATGGACGGCCGGTCTATATTCTCATCTACGGGGCACTGATCATCTTCTTCAGCTTCTTCTATACCTCTATCGTCTTCAATCCTGACGAGACGGCGGAGAACCTACGGAAGTATGGCGGATTCCTTCCCGGGATCTCGCCCGGAAAGCGGACAGCGGCCCATCTGGATTATGTCCTGACTCGGCTGACGGTTATTGGGGCCGCCTATATTGCTGCGGTCTGTCTCCTGCCCGAGGCGCTGATCGGCTTCTACAAGGCGCCCTTCTATCTGGGTGGGACCTCAATCCTGATCGTTGTCAGCGTCACCATGGACACGGTCACTCAAATCCAGTCTCATCTGCTCTCGCACCAGTACGAGGGACTGATCCGCAAATCCCGTCTGCGCGGCGGACGGGAACGCTAGCCGGGTCTGACGATTTCTACGGCCCGGGATAGGGCTGGGCGACGGGGAGCTTCGCACATGAACCTCATCCTTTTCGGACCTCCGGCGGCAGGCAAGGGCACCCAAGCCAAGCGGCTGATGGAGACCCGCAACATGGTGCAGCTCTCGACGGGCGACATGTTGCGCGCGGCGATCGCGTCTGGCTCCGAACTGGGCCGGCGGGTCGAAGGCGTGATGCAGCGCGGCGAGCTTGTGACGGATGAAATCGTGATCGCCCTCATCGAGGATCGGCTTCCAGAGTCCGAGGCGTCCGGGGGCGCTATCTTTGATGGATTTCCCCGGACCGTTGCCCAGGCCGAGGCGCTGGACGTGATGCTGAAGGGCAGGGGGGCTGCCATCGATCTTGTGGTCCGCCTGAAGGTCGATGACGAAGCCCTCACCCGCAGGATTGCAGGTCGCTTCGCGGAGTCCGGTCGGCCGGACGACAATCCCGAGAGCTTCAGGGTTCGGCTCGACGCCTACAACGCCCAGACGGCACCGCTGATTCCCTATTACGCGGACGCAGGGAAACTGGTGGAGATCGACGGCATGGGGTCGATCGACGAGGTCGCCTCAGGGATCGATCGGGCGCTGTCTTCGGACTAGGTCGTCATTCCGGCGGCGCCTCTCCGTTCTTCGACCCCACTCCCCGAAAAACGCAATGCTCGGCATTGACGAGTCGGCTTCTATTCCATACACGAGGCCCTTCCGCGAAACGCGCGAGAGACGTTCTGGCCTTTTGACACGGTCAGAGCGGTGCTCGTGCATCTTTGCGTGACGAGGAGAGAACCCAACGTGGCCCGTATCGCCGGCGTAAACATACCTACGAACAAGCGCGTTGTGATCGCGCTGCAGTACATTCATGGCATCGGCCAGGCCAAGGCCGCCGAAATCGTGAGCAAGGTCGGTATCGAAGATGCCCGACGCGTCAACCAACTGTCTGACGCAGAGGTCCTCCAGATCCGGGAGACCATCGACCGTGACTACACGGTAGAGGGTGACCTTCGCCGCGATACCGCCGTCAACATCAAGCGGTTGATGGACCTGGCCTGCTACCGCGGCCTTCGTCACCGTAAGGGGCTGCCTGTCCGCGGACAGCGCACCCACACGAACGCTCGGACCCGTAAGGGCCCGGCAAAGCCGATCGCCGGCAAGAAGAAGTAAGAGAAAAAAGCGATGGCCAAGGAACCGGCTCGCGTCAAAAAGCGCGAACGCAAAAACATCACATCGGGCGTGGCGCACGTGAACGCCTCGTTCAACAACACTATGATCACCATCACCGACGCCCAGGGAAACGCGATCTCCTGGTCTTCCGCCGGTACGATGGGGTTCAAGGGGTCCCGGAAGTCGACGCCCTACGCGGCGCAGATGGCCGCCGAGGACGCCGGTCGTAAGGCTGCCGAGCACGGGGTGAAGACCCTCGAGGTCAACGTTTCCGGTCCGGGTTCGGGTCGGGAGTCAGCGCTTCGGGCGCTCCAGGCCGTGGGCATGACGATCACTACAATTCGGGACGTGACCCCGATCCCGCACAACGGCTGCCGTCCGCCGAAGCGGCGTCGGGTCTAACGCGTTAAGCTCCGCATTTCTCCTTCGCCGGACTGCGAAAAACGCGTCCGGCGATCCTGCGTTCGAGGGACATTCATAAGTGATTGAAAGAAACTGGAACGAACTCATCCGACCGGAAAAGCCTGCCATCGAGCTTGGTACCGACCCTGCCCGCAAGGCGCGTCTGGTGGCCGAACCCCTCGAGCGCGGTTTTGGCGTTACCCTCGGTAACAGCCTGCGCCGGGTCCTTCTGTCCTCCCTGCAAGGGGCGGCGGTTACGGCCGTTCAGATTGACGGCGTCGTCCATGAGTTCTCTTCGCTCGAGGGCGTCCGGGAGGACGTCGTCGATATCGTTCTGAACATCAAGCAGCTTGCCCTTCGCTTGCATGCGGAAGGTGTCAGGCGGATGACGCTCCGGGCCCAGGGGCCAGGTTCGGTCACCGCCCGGCAGATCGAGACGGGCGGGGACATCGAGATCCTCAACCCGGACCACGTACTCTGCACTCTCGACGAGGGTGCCAGCGTGCGGATGGAGTTCACGGTTCAGAACGGCAAGGGTTATGTCCCCTCCGAGATGAACCGGCCCGAGGACGCGCCAATTGGCCTGATCGCTGTCGACAGCCTCTACTCGCCGGTCAAGCGGGTTGCCTATCGGGTGGAGCCCACCCGCCAGGGCCAGAGCCTCGACTATGACAAGCTGATCATTGATGTCGAAACCAACGGTGCGGTGACACCCGTGGACGCAGTGGCCTATGCCGCCCGGATCCTTCAGGACCAGCTGCAGATCTTCATTACCTTCGAAGAGCCGAAGAAGAAGTCCGACGCCGACTCCAAGCCCGAGCTGCCCTTCAATCCGGCCCTGCTGAAGAAGGTGGATGAGCTCGAGCTGTCCGTCCGCTCGGCGAACTGCTTGAAGAACGACAATATCGTCTATATCGGCGACCTCATCCAGAAGACGGAGGCGGAAATGCTCCGCACGCCGAACTTCGGGCGGAAGTCGCTGAACGAGATCAAGGAAGTGCTCGCGGGCATGAATCTGCATCTCGGGATGGATGTTCCCAATTGGCCGCCTGAGAATATCGAAGAGCTGGCTAAGAAGTTCGAAGACCAGATGTAATCCTGCGGCGCGTCGCGAGACGCCCCGCTTCCGAGGAGAGACCGCAATGCGTCATGGAAATGGGCACCGCAAGCTGGGACGGACCAGTGCGCACCGGATCGCCATGTTCGCCAACATGGCCGCCAGCCTCATCAAGCATGAGCAGATCGTCACAACCCTGCCCAAGGCCAAGGAGCTTCGGCCCGTGGTCGAAAAGCTGGTGACCCTGGCCAAGCGCGGCGACCTGCACGCCCGCCGGCAGGCCATTAGCCAGATCCGTGATGTTGAGCAGGTCGGCAAGCTGTTCGCGACCCTGGGGCCGCGCTATGCGGATCGCAACGGTGGCTATACCCGGGTCCTGAAGGCCGGGTTCCGCTATGGCGACAACGCTGCCCTGGCGGTCATAGAGTTCGTAGACCGCGACCCCTCAGAAAAGGGCAAGGACTCTGGACCGGTGCAGGCTTCAGCCTTCGCCGACGCCTAGGCCTTCCTGGCCAAGACTAAGGAATTTGACCCCGGCCCTGCGCCGGGGTCTTCTTTTTTGGGGCGGACTGGGCGAGGGTTGCCGATGACCAAACGCCGCCTCCTGCTTCTCCTGCTCCTTCCGTTCTTCGTCTTCCGGGCTGCTGAGGCCAGGGCACAGACGCAGGAACCGGCCCTGCTGTTGATCTCCATCGACGGTTTCCGGGCGGATTACCTCAGCCGGGGGCATTCCCCCGTCCTGGAGGGCCTGGCCCGCCGAGGTGTCCGGGCCGAGGCCATGCGCCCATCCTTCCCAAGTGTCACCTTCCCCAATCACTACACCCTGGTAACCGGGCTCCGGCCGGATCACCACGGCATGGTCGAGAATGTGATGCGGGATGCCCGTCGGCCTGGCGTCACCTATTCAATGTCCAACCGGAGTGAGACCAACGACCGCTTCTGGTGGGACGATGGTGAACCTATCTGGGTCACCGCAGAAAAGGCGGGGGTGCGGACCGCCACCCTGTTCTGGCCGGGGTCGGAGTCGGACATTCACGGGGTCCGTCCGACAACCTGGCTGACCTTCGACAAGACCCTGTCGCCCGAGCGCCGGGTCGAGCGCCTCCTGGAATGGATGGGTCGCCCGAAGGAACAGCAGGCCCGGTTTATGACCCTATACTTCGATGATGTGGACACGGCAGGGCATCAGTCCGGACCGGACTCCCCGGAGGTAAACGCGGCCATCGAGCGGGTCGATTCCGCCATCGGCCAACTCGTCCGCGGGATCGAAGCTCTGGGCCGTCCCGTTGACCTGGTGATCGTGTCCGACCACGGGATGGCGGCGACGTCACCAGACCGGGTCATCGAGATCGAGTCGCTGGCGCCTGCTGGAAGTTTTGATCTCGTCACCCAAGGCGCAGGGGCTGGGCTGGTGCCTCTTCCTGGACGGGAAGCCGAGGTCCTGGCCTCCGTCTCAGCCCCGCATCCCCATGTCGCCTGCTGGCCCAAGGCGCGCATTCCAGAGCGCCTGCATTATGGCGCCCATCCCCGGGTTCCCCCTGTAGTCTGCCTGCCCGATCCCGGTTGGCTGCTCCTCGGCCGCGAGGCGCTGGCCCGTCGGCCCGTCCGTGCCGGCGGTGCGCACGGCTACGATCCCGCCGCACCGGAGATGGCCGCCCTGTTCCTGGCGGCGGGGCCATCCTTCCGCCAGGGCGTGATCCTCCCTGCCTTTGACAACGTTCACCTCTATCCCCTCCTGGCCCGCCTGATCGGGATCAAGCCGCTCCCTTCGGACGGGAAGGCCGAGGTGCTGTCCGGGGCGCTTGTGCCGGGAGCCCTTAAGCCACATGGGTCCTGAGCTGCTGTGACCTGAATCCTTGCCCGGAAGACAACCGTCGCGCGGGCTGGAGGTCGGGCTTGCGGGCCCGGAGGCTTCAGGCCAAGGTCCCGCGCGCCAGGGGACCCGAACATGACGACAGAAGCTTCCATACCTACCCAACGCCGCGCGGCCTTCGGTTTCATCTTTGCGTCGGCCCTGCTGAACGCGGTGTCCTTTGGCATCACCATCCCTATCCTGCCGGGCCTTATCAAGGAATTCGCAGGGGGAGATACGGCCACCGCTGCCGAGTGGAACATGCTGTTCGGCTCGGTTTGGGGGGTGATGCAGTTCTTCTTTGGACCCATACTGGGCGCACTTTCAGACCGGATCGGCCGCCGGCCGGTCCTCCTGATCTCCTTCCTGGGCCTGGCCTTCGATTTCCTGTTCCTCGTCTTCGCCCCCAGCCTGATGTGGCTGTTCGTTGCGCGGATCGTGAACGGCATGACAGCGGCCAGCTTCTCCACAGCCAACGCCTATGTGGCGGACGTCACGCCGGTCGACCAGCGTGCGCGCTATTTCGGCTTCATGGGGGCTTCCTTCGGGTTCGGCTTCCTGATCGGGCCTGTTCTCGGAGGTCTGCTCGCCGGTCCCTACATGCAGTCCCTTGTCGGGGACTTTGCCATCCGGCTGCCCTTTGCAGTGGCGGGCATCCTCGCCCTTCTGAACTTCCTGTACGGCCTCTTCGTCCTGCCGGAGTCGCTGCCGCCGGAACGCCGGAGCGCCCGGTTCGACTGGCGCCGCGCCAACCCGGTCGGGTCCCTGAAGTTCCTCTTTGAGCATGGCAAGCTGGCTGGCCTGGCGACCGTCGGCTTCCTGTTCCAGATTGCGCACAACGTGCTGCCAGCGGTCTTCGTCCTCTACACCGGCTATCGCTACAACTGGGACATCCAGACCATCAGCCTGACCATGTTCCTGACGGGTGCCCTTGGGATTTTCATGCAGACCCTTGTGGTCGGGCCGGTGGTCCGGAACCTGGGCGAGCGGGGCGCGCTCCTGATCGGCTGTGCGGGGGCCGCCCTTGGCTTCCTCTGCTATGGTCTTGCGCCCACGGGCCTGACCTATCTTATGGCGGCACCCATCTTCGCCCTCAGCAATCTCCTGAGTCCCGGCCTGCAGGGTCTGATGACCCGGCGTGTCGGCCCGGAGGCCCAGGGGCGGCTTCAGGGTGCGAACCAGAGCCTGGCCGGCATCGCCACCATTATCGGCCCCTTCCTGTTCGGCGGCAGCTTCGCCTACGCCCTGAAGCACGAGTCCCTCTCAGCCTGGCCAGGTCTCCCCATTCTGATTGCTTCATCGCTGATGGTGGCGGCCTTCTTCGTAGCCTGGAGGGTTGGCCGACCCCTGCCGGTCGCCCCTCTGACCGAGCCGGCCACCGTTGCAGGTGAGTGAAGATCCCCGCGAGATGGGGTTTGCCATGATTGCGCCCGAAACCTGACGGATCAGGAACTGAACCTCACAGGAAGTCAGATGCACCTGCACAGAGCCCTGGTCCCTGCCTTCGTCCTCCTGGCGGCCTGTTCGGGCCCCGCTGGGCGGACCGAAGCCCAAGCCCCGCCCCTTGCCCAACCAACCCGGGCGGCGCCGTCTGACCCCCTGAACATGAAGGCCTCCTTCGCCCCGGTGGTCCGAAGGGCGGCTCCGGCGGTGGTGAACATCTCGGCCAAGCGCGTCGTCCGCCAGCAGGTCGACCCCTTCTGGCAGATGTTTGGAATGGGCGTGCCCCCCAGCCGGGTCGAAGGGTCGCTCGGCTCCGGGGTCATCGTCCGGTCTGACGGGATCATCATCACCAACAACCACGTCATCGAGGGCGGCCAGGAGATCACAGTCGCCCTGGCCGATCGCCGGGAGTTTCCCGCCCGGGTGCTCCTTGTGGATGCCCGGGGCGACCTCGCCGTGCTCAAGATCGACGCTGGGGCAGAGCGCCTGCCGGTCATGCCGATCGACGACTCGGAAGACGCCCAGGTCGGTGACCTGGTGCTGGCCATCGGCGATCCCTTCGGTGTGGGGCAGACCGTCACCAATGGCATCATCTCCGCCCTCAACCGGGCGGCTGACCCACAGGGTGGGACGCCGATGACCTACATCCAGACCGACGCCGCCATCAATCCGGGCAACTCCGGGGGTGCCCTGGTGGACATGGATGGCGATCTCATCGGCGTGAACAGCTTCATTGTGTCGCGCTCGGGTGGGTCAGCAGGCGTTGGCTTCGCCATACCCGCAGCCATGGTCAGGCGGGTGGTCGAGGCTGCGGCCGGTGGCGGCCACGTCCTTGTGCGTTCCTGGCTAGGTGCGCGGACCCAGCCCGTCACCCCGGAGATCGCGCGCAGTGTGGGCCTGTCCTCTCCCCAGGGCGCCCTTGTGGCTGACATCTGGCCGGGGGGTCCCGCCGACCGGGCCGGCCTGAAGTCTGGCGACATCATCGTATCGGTGAACGGCCGTCCAGTGACCGATCCCGCCGCCGTATCCTTCGCCGTCGGGGCCGCGCGTCCGGGGGAAAGCCTCGCCCTCTCCGTCCGGCGCAATGAACAGGTGATCAAGGCCAGCCTTCGTCCGGAACCCCCGCCCGCCAAGCCTGCACGGGACGAGTGGCTTGTGGACGGCCGCAATCCCTTCCAGGGCGCAACCGTGGTGAACGTCTCTCCGGCCGTTGCAGAGGAACTGGGTATCGACGCCTTTTCGTCGAGGGGCGTCCTGGTGATCAATATCTCCCGGGGCTTTGCGATGAATGCGGGCCTGCGTCCGGGAGACGTGGTCCGCCAGGTCAATGGTCGCGAGATTGGGACGGTCGCCGACCTTCGGGGTGCCCTTTCGGTTCCCGCGGCGAACTGGGCAGTGACCATCCTGCGCGGCGAGCGCGAGATCACCGCCAATTTCCGGACCTGACCGGCGCGCGGGAAGGGGCTAGGCTTACGCCATGGCCGACCTGTTCGAAGCTGCGGGCCTGACCCCGCCCAATCCGGCGCCGCTGGCCGAGCGCCTGAGACCGAAGTCGCTCGGCGAGGTGGCGGGGCAGGACCACCTCCTGTCTGCCGAGGGTCCCATCGGGCGCATGGCTGCTGCGCGCCGGCTGTCCTCCATGATCCTGTGGGGACCCCCCGGTGTGGGCAAGACCACCATCGCCCGGCTTCTCGCCCAGGCGGCGGGATACGAATTCCAGCAGATTTCCGCCGTCTTCGCAGGTGTGGCAGACCTCAAGAAGGCCTTCGAGCAGGCCCGGGTCCGGCGACATGCAGGCCAGGCCACCCTCCTGTTTGTGGATGAAATCCACCGCTTTAACCGCGCCCAGCAGGACGGCTTCCTGCCCTGGGTGGAGGAGGGGGTGGTCACCCTGGTCGGTGCCACCACCGAGAACCCGTCCTTCGAACTGAACGGCGCTCTTTTGTCCCGATGCCAGGTCTTCGTCTTGCGACGCCTGGACGAGGCGGCCCAGTCCGCCCTCCTGGAGCGTGCGGAGGCGGCGGAGGGCCGGGGCCTGCCCCTGACCGCCGAGGCGCGCTCGGCCCTGGTCGCCCTGGCGGACGGCGACGGCCGCTACCTTCTCACCCTCGCAGAGACCCTCTTCGGCCTGGCGTCGGCGACACCCCTCGACCCCGCCGCTCTGGGGCACCTGCTGCAGAAGCGCAGTCCGGCCTACGACAAGGACCGGGAAGGGCACTACAACCTCATTTCCGCCCTCCACAAATCGATCCGCGGGTCGGATCCGGACGCTGCCCTCTACTGGCTGGCCCGCATGCTTGAGGGTGGGGAAGAGCCCCTGTTCATCGCCCGGCGGCTGGTCCGGGCGGCCATGGAGGATATTGGATCAGCGGACCCTATGTCGCTGATCCTGGCCAATGCCGCCCGGGAGGCCTTCGAGCACCTGGGATCACCCGAGGGCGAACTCGCCCTGGCCCAGCTGACCGTGCACCTGGCCTGCGCGCCCAAGTCGAACGCGGTCTACACGGCGTTTTCCCGCGCCCGGAAGGCAGCCCGGGAGACCGGCTCTCTGCCGCCGCCAGCCCACATCCTGAACGCCCCGACCCGGTTGATGAAGTCGCTCGGCTACGGGGAGGGCTATGTCTACGACCCGGACGCCGAGGGCGGGTTTTCCGGCCAGGACTATTTCCCCGAGGGCATGGGGCGCCCTACCTTCTATGAGCCCCGTGGCGAGGGCTCCGAGGTGCGCGTCCGCGAGCGCCTGGATCGCTGGGCGGGGTTGCGGGCGAAGCGGCAGGACGGGGGGCGGTCATAAGACTATCCTCTCGGGCCCTATCACCTTAGGCTACAACCTGTGGTGTTTCGCCTGGCGGCAGAAAACGGTCTGGACTCCGCAGGATGATCCCTCCCCGGGTTCAGTATCTCGGCTCCTGAAACGGCTGTCTCTGGTAACCTCGCTTGATGACATTCTGTATTCCTGACTAGACTAGGGTTCGCCTTAGCGATTCGATTAGGTTGTAATGGGGTGGCGGATATGTTGAGATATATAAATCTGTGTGAGATATATTTGTAATATGATGATTTATGTATCTAAATTTGAATCCATTCTGCGTACTGATGAATAATTTTGATGCAAAAATTACTTTTTCTTGGATATAATCGATCCCAAACGCGCATAATTCAAACTATTGAAGATCGGAAGTGGCGCGTGGAGCAAACTTCTGAGAGTGTGGATAGTTTCGAACCTTATGATCTTATAGTAAGTTTTGGATATCGCCACATCATGAGATGGGAATTATTAAATACATCAAGACGACCTGTATTAAATCTACACATTGGATACCTGCCCTGGAATCGAGGGGCTCATCCGCTCTTCTGGGCGGCCTATGATGGAACGCCAGTCGGTGTGACCATCCATGAGGTCGATACGGGCGTTGATACGGGCTCCATTTGTTTTCAGCGAAAGTTGTTCATCGACTTCACAGCTGAGACTTTCGAGGGTGGGTATAGGCGTCTCACAAATGACGTCGAGGATTTGTTCGAAGAAAATATCGAACCTATTCTTTCGGGAATTTACGAAAGTATTCCGCAGAATGGAAAGGGTTCAAAAAGGCGCATCCGAGATCTTCCGGGCGGATTTCATTGGTCCGATACGATTGCGCCAACAATAGAGCGCCTGAGAAGAGCCGGCGGCATTTCCTGAGCTATTCATTTTAAAGAGAATGGTATTTTCAGGCTGACCAGCCGGAAAACAGGTGAGCGCGCCATCGTTGGCGAACACCTCTCCGTCAAGTGTGCAGAGCGCCCAGCTTCACCTCGAAGGCGTTGGTGCCGCCGTCAGATGTTGGGCGGGCTGACGTCCGATCCGGCTCCATTTTTCAGCTGGCTGGCATCTAGGTGGGATAGGGCTCAGTTGCAGCCTCGCGACCAGCCCCGGGATCCTCCTTCTCCTTCTCTCGCGTGAGGATTGGCGTGAGGGTGCACCAGGGCTGACAGCGGCCAAACACGTGGTCTTCATTGACTTCGCGGAGTGACCCCAGGGTCTTGGAGAGGCTCCGAGGGTGACGGAACCCCGCCGGGTCCGCTAAATGGCGCGGTGAAACCCCTTCGACCCGTTCCCCTCAGCGCCGACCAGGTCGCCCATGTCCGGGCCATGGTCTTCCATGAGGACGCCAGTGTCCTTGGCCTGAACAAGCCGGCGGGCCTGTCCAGTCAGGGTGGGCGGGGGCAGGTGGTCACTCTGGACGAGATGCTCTGGGCCTTCGCTAAGCCCGGCAAGGCGCGGCCCCGGCTGATCCACCGCCTCGACCGGGACACCTCCGGGGTCATTCTTGCGGCCCGCACCCAGCCGGCGGCGAGTTTCCTAGGCAAGGCCATGATGGCCCGGAAGATCACCAAGACCTACCTGGCCCTCGTAGCACCGAGCGCTCCGGTCCCGCCGTCGGGACGGATCACGGATGCTCTTCGGCGCGTGGAGACCGGCCGCGAGGCCCGCATGCAGGTCTGTACTGCGGACCATGTCGATGCAGAGACCGCGGACACCCGGTACCGGACCCTCGCAACCTCGGAGGGGGCGGCCTTGCTCGAGGTGTCCCCCCTGACCGGCCGCATGCACCAGATCCGGATTCACCTGGCGTCGATCCAGCGCCCGATCGCCGGCGATGCGTGGTATGGAGGCGCACTGGTTTTGGGCGGTCTGCCTGCGCCGAGGCTGATGCTTCATGCCGCGACCCTGACCTTTCCGCACCCGGAGGGCGGACATATGACCCTTCGTGCGCCCCTTCCTAAGGACTTTGCCGGCCTCCTCTCGGGCCTGGGCCTCCAGCTTCCCGAGCTGGCCGGGGATGCCTCTGCGGAGCTGCGTCCATGACCGGCAATCTGCTGCTGGTCGCGGCGGGGGGCGGTGCGGGCGCAGTCC
>NZ_JBAXIM010000027.1:0-22176 GCF_037138395.1 Phenylobacterium sp. | reverse complement strand
GTCGAGAAGAAGGAAGGCCTCGCGGAACTGCCTGATGGCCGTCGTCTGCGGATCGTGGACCTGCCGGGCACCTATTCCCTGAGGGCGCGGTCGCCGGACGAGGTGGTCACCCGGGACGCCGTCCTCGGACGACTGCCCGGGGAGCCCGCGCCGGACGTGATCCTCTGCGTCGCCGACGCCACCAATCTGGGGTTGGTCCTCAGGCTCGCCCTCGAGCTCAAGACGACGGGGCGGCCCGTGGTCTTCGTGCTCAACATGATCGATATCGCCGAGCGTCAGGGCATAGAGATCGACGTCGACGCCCTGTCCAGGGCGCTTGGAGCCCCGGTGACGGCCACGGTCGCCACGCGCCGGCGGGGCCTGGACAGCCTCCTAGAGATCGCCGCCGCCCAGGCGGCGGGCGCATCCGCCCCCGGTCCTGACCTGTGGCACGAGCCTTTGGCGACGGACGTCCGCAACGCGCATCGCGCGGCCCGGGACCTCATGCGCACCGCCGTGAGGCCGCCAAGCCGCCCCGATACCCTGACCGGACGGCTGGACGGGGTGCTCCTCCATCCGGTGGCGGGCGTACTGATCCTGCTCGGCCTGCTGTTCCTCATGTTCCAGGCGGTCTTCGCCTGGGCAGCCCCGTTGCAGGACCTCATCGAAGCCGGGTTCGCAGCCCTTGGCACGGCCGCGACAGCCGGACTTCCGCCCGGATGGATGCACGGGCTTGTCGTCGATGGACTGATCGCCGGCGTCGGCTCCGTCCTGGTCTTCCTGCCCCAGATCCTGGTCCTCTTTGTCTTCATCCTGCTGCTTGAGGATTCTGGCTACATGGCTCGGGCCGCATTCCTGATGGACCGGATCATGGGCGGCGCCGGACTGCATGGACGGGCCTTCATCCCGCTGCTGTCGAGCTTCGCCTGCGCGGTGCCGGGCATCATGTCGACGCGGGTGATCGACAACCGGCGGGACCGTCTGACCACCATCCTCACGGCACCGCTGATGACCTGTTCGGCGCGGATTCCCGTCTACACCCTGATCATCGGCGCCCTGATCCCGGACCGGATGGTCGGAGGCGTCCTTAGCCTGCAGGGGCTGGTGATGTTCGGTCTTTACGCCGCCGGAATCCTGTCCGCCCTGGCTGTGGCATTCGTGATCCGCAAGGTGTTGTGGCGGGGCGGCAGCGAGCCCTTCATGATGCAGCTGCCCGACTACAAGGTCCCTGACCCCGTCAATCTCCTCAGGAACCTTGGCCAGAAGGCCTGGGCCTTCATCAGCCGGGCCGGACGCATCATCCTGCCCCTGATGGTGCTCGTCTGGGCACTCTCCACATGGCCGTCAGCTCCGGAAGGTGCTGAAGGGCCTGCCATAGCCTATAGCGCCGCAGGGCGGATTGGCCATTGGTTGGAGCCCATCTTCGCCCCTATCGGTTTCAGCTGGGAGATGGTGGTCGCCCTGATCCCCGGCATGGCCGCACGTGAGGTGGCGGTCGCCGCCCTGGGCGCCATCTATGCGGTGGGGGGCGCGCAGGGCGACCTCGCGGGTATCCTGTCCCGCCAGTGGCCGCTGGCCTCGGGGCTGGCCTTCCTGGCCTGGTATGTCTTTGCGCCCCAGTGTGTGGCGACCCTGGCCGTCGTCCGGCGCGAGACCGGGGGATGGGTCTGGCCGGGGATCATGTTCGCCTACATGCTGGCCCTCGCCTACCTCGCCGCCCTCATTGTCTACCGTGTTGCCATCGCCTTCGGGCTGAGCTGAGGAGCCAGGGAATGTTGCGACGCCTCTATGCTCGGGTCCTGTCCCTCGCCGCCTCCCCCAAGGCGCCCTGGGCCCTGGCCGCGGTGTCCTTCGCCGAGAGTTCATTTTTTCCCATCCCGCCGGACGTCATGCTGGCCCCCATGGTCCTGGCCCGGCGCGACCGCGCCTTTGTCTATGCGGGTATCTGCACGGCCGCTTCTGTCGCAGGAGGCGTCCTGGGCTATGCGATCGGCTATTTCCTGGAACCCCTTGGCCTGGCCCTTCTCAAGCTGATGGGACATGCCGAGGGGCGCGAGGCCTTCCAGGCCTGGTTCTCGAAGTGGGGGCTGGCAGTCATCCTGATCAAGGGCCTCACACCGATCCCCTACAAGCTGGTCACCATCGCCTCCGGGCTGGCGCATTTCTCCTTCGTCACCTTCCTGTGGGCCTCGGTGGTAACCCGTGGGGCCCGCTTCTTCCTGACTGCAGCCATACTTAAGTCCTATGGGCCGGCCCTCCTGGCCGAGTTCGAGCGGCGGATGGGGTGGTATGTCCTGGCGGGTGGAGGGCTGCTGGTCGCCCTCTGGGGGCTTTGGAAACTCCTGGGCTGACACCCTTGGTGGAGCGCAGGTTTTGGGGGATAAGTCGCCACATGAGCACCGCATCCGCAGGACTTTCCGGGCGACTTGCCGCGGCATGGATTCCTGTCGCCCTGGCGGCAAGCCTTGCCATGCTGGCGACAGCGCACGCCTTCGAGCGTTTCGGCGGCTACGCGCCCTGCCTGCTCTGCCTCAAGCAACGCGAAGTCTACTGGGTTGCGGCGGGGATAGCCCTGGTCGCATTCGCCGGGATGCGCTCGCCCGCGCTCCGTGCCCTGCGCCCCTGGATGGGGTTGGCGCTTGGGCTTGTCTTCCTCTTCGGGGCAGGGCTAGCGGCCTTCCATGCTGGCGTGGAGTGGAAGTGGTGGCCGGGTCCGGCGGCCTGCGCAGCGGGCGGCGGTTCAGTCGCAGGACTGGACATGGGGGGTCTGATCGACGGAAGCCTGAAGGTCCGGGAACCCGCCTGCGACAATGCGGCCTGGCGGTTGGCCGGGCTCTCGATGGCGGGCTGGAATGCCGTGATGTCCCTGGGCCTGGCGACGGCAGGGGTTGCGGCCTGGCGGTTTGGCAGGGGCCGCGCATGACCCGCCCTCCCCTTCGTCCAGGCGCGGGCGCCGGCGCAGCCCGGCTCGCGGAAATCCTGCGGGTGGACCACGCTGGAGAGCTGGGGGCCGTCCACATCTACCGCGGCCAGAGGGCTGTGCTTGGCCAGGCGCCCGGCAGGGAGAGGATCGCCGGCCAGCTTGAGGAGATGGAGGGGCACGAGGCGCGCCACCTCGCCCGCTTTGAAAGCCTACTAGCCGAGCGCCGCGTGCGGCCGACCCTGATGACTCCCTTCTGGCGCCTTGCCGGCTTCACCCTCGGCGCGGGCACCGCCCTGATGGGCGAGAAGGCAGTTCACGCCTGCACCGTGGCCGTGGAGACTGTGATTGGCGAGCATTACGCCGCCCAGGTAGAGGAGCTGTCGATCCGCGAGCCGGAGCTTGCGAAGGAGCTTTCGGGCTTCCGGGACGAGGAACTGGCGCATCGCGAGATCGCCATCGAGGAGGGCGCCCGGGAAGCCACGGCCTATCCCATCCTTGCCGCAGTGATCCGGATGGGATGCCGGACAGCGATCCGAATCAGCGAGAAGCTCTAGGTCCCCTTTCGGCCATCTTCGCCGACCGAACGCATTCCCCGTCCGGAGCTCAGGGCTCCAGTTCCGCGTCCCAGTACAGATAGTCCATCCAGGACTGGTGTAGGTAGTTGGGCGGAAACCGGCGCCCGCCCTCCTGGAGCTCCCAGGCCTTGGGCGGGGCAGGACGCCGCATGAGGACCATCCTGGCTTCGGCGGGCGTCCGTCCGCCCTTGGCAAGGTTGCATCGCGAACAGGCCGTGGCGATGTTGGTCCAGCTCGTCCGGCCGCCCTGGGACCGGGGGATCACGTGGTCAAAGGTCAGGTCCTCTCGGCGTCCGCAGTACAGACAGGCGAAACCGTCCCGAAGAAAGACGTTGAAGCGGGTGAAGGCGGGGGTTCGATCCTGGGGAACATAGTCCCTGAGGGACACGACCGACGGCAGCTTCATGGCGAAACTAGGGGACCGGACCTCCTGGTCATAGGTGGAGAGCACGTCGACGCGGTCGAGGAACACAGCCTTGACGACATCCTGCCAGGCCCAAAGCGAAAGGGGGTAGTAGCTGAGGGGCCTGAAATCCGCGTTCAGGACGAGGGCCGGACAACCCGACGGAGGATGCTCAAGCACCATCACGGCCAGACACTCCCTTGACTGGAGCCCATCAGGGTCTCGCTTCAGGCCTGTTGAAGTCCTGCCTCCATCAGCTCGAGCGGCGCTTTCTTCTCATCTGGACGCGATTCTTCCCTCAATAACCAGTGACAGTTTGGCGAAAAAGGGGCCCCAAAAGAGGCCCCAAACGGGGCCCCAAGGGGGATGAGTCTAGGAAGATCCCGGGATCAGGGAAGGAAGAGCATGGCGTTTCCCACCGCAGCCACCAGGCCCAGGGTGAGCAGGAAGGCGGGCGCGATGCGGTCGGCGAGGGTCTCGAAAAGAGCAGCGAAACGGAGAGGGGAGAACATTTGGACACACCTTGAGTTGGACACCCCCGGGGAGCGGGGAAATCAATTTGAACACCGATAAGATACGACGTATCTAAACAATGTAAAGTTATAATTTGGATAGGTTCTGCCTCGCCTCAAACGCGGGGTAGCAAGACAAAAAAGGGGGCCCGCAGGCCCCCCCCTCTTAGGTCACCGAAGCGATCCGGCTCAGCCGATCAGGAGACCCACGGAAGCCACCGTGACGGCCAGGCCAAGCGCCAGGAGGAAGGCCGGGGTCAACCGGTCAATGAGACGTTCGAAATCAACAAGAGACATGACACACACCTTGAAGTTAGCGCCCCTGAAGCTTGGGGCTGTTTTATGCAGCTTGGAGCTATTTTATGCTGCACCTGCGAGATGGTGCTTATCTGATCGTTGTCAAGATTGGCTTGCTCCGCTTTTTGATCCCCATTACTGATATTTCATGAAACCCGCCCGCGTTGCCGAGCCTCGCCCCTACCATCACGGCGACCTGCGCCGAGCCCTTGTTGAGGCCGGGCGGCGTCTGCTGGAGGCCGAGAGCGGCTCCGACATCTCCCTGAGGGCCGTCGCCAGGGAAGCGGGCGTCAGTCCAGCCGCGCCCTATCACCACTTCCGGGATAAGAGCGAACTCCTCGACGCCCTCGCCATGGAGGGCTGGGACCAGCTCGCGGACCAGATGCGTGCGGACCTGGCCCCGACGGAACCGGGGCAGGACCGGCTCGTAGCCCTGGGCATAGCCTATGTCCGGTTTTCGCGTGAGAACCCGGCCATCTACCGTGTCATGTTCGACTGCAGCCAGAACCACGAGGCCATGCCCTCCAAGCTTCGCGAGGAAGGCGCCTATCGCCTGGTCCGCGACGCCCTGATCGAGTCCGGGCTCGACCCCTCCGACGAGATGGGACTGGAACTTGCCAGCACCGCCGTCTGGTGCGCTGCCCACGGGGTGGCGGAAATGGTCGGGTTCCGGGAGTTTTCACCGCTGAAGGCCCACCTGGGCGGCGAGGAGGCCTTCCTGCGGGCCCTGCTGAGCCGGCTCACCCTGTTCACTGCGGAGCGGGAGCGCCCTGCGGGGTGAGCCCGCCAGTCTTCAGGTTTGCCCCGTCGCCAACCGGCCACCTTCACAGGGGGCATGCCTATTCCGCCCTGACGACATGGCGGGCGGCGCAGGCTGCGGACGGGCGGTTTCGTCTCAGGATCGAGGACATCGACCGAACCCGGAGCCGTCCGGAATTCGAGCGCGCCATCCTTGAGGACCTGGCCTGGCTGGGGATCGACTGGGAGCCGCCCCACCTCCTTCAGTCGAACCGCGGGCCAGCCTACGGCGAAGCCCTGGACCGTCTTGAAGCGCAGGGTCTCATCTACCGGTGCTTCCGAACGCGCAGGGAGGTGGCGGAGGCCATGACCCAGGCGCCCCATGGGCCCGAACCCGCCTATTTCGGCGAACGCCTTGCCGGGGCCGAGGAAAGCCGGCGCCTCGGCGACAGCCAACCCTTCGCCTGGCGACTGGACATCCGGGAGGCCAGTCGGCTCGCGGGTCAGCTCGCCTTTACCGAGTCCGGGTCCGGGCCCGGAGGCGAGCAGGGCCGTATCCAGGTGGACCCTGCCTTGACGGGGGATATCGTCCTGGCGCGCAAGGACATCGGTGTCGCCTACCACCTGGCCGTCGTCGTGGACGACGCCTTCCAGGAAGTGACCCACGTCGTGAGGGGCTGCGACCTGTTCGCGGCCACGTCGGTCCAGAGGCTCCTCCAGGCCCAGCTCGGCCTTCCCGAGCCAATTTACCGGCATCATCGCCTGCTGGTCGGGCCCGATGGAAAGCGCTACGCCAAGCGGAATCGGTCGGAGACCCTCCAGGCCATCCGGGAACGGGGCGTCTCGGCCCAGCAACTGATTGCGGAGCTGGAACTTGACTGACGTCGCCGAGGCCGGAGCCGCCGAACGCCGGACTGCGCTGATCGTGCTGCTGGCCGGTGCCTGCATCATCGGCCTTGCCCCGATCCTCGTGCGTCTGGCGGACTCAGGACCGGCGGCGATCGGCTTTTGGCGGATGGTCTTCGCCCTCCCCCTGCTGCTTCTGTTGGCCCAGCGGGAGAGCGGCGGCGTCGGTCGCGCCGGGCCCGTCCTGCTCCTCGCGGGGGGAGCCTTCGCCCTGGACCTAGCCTTCTGGCACTACGGCATCGCCCTGACTTCCGTGGCCAAGGCCACCATCCTGTCCAACCTCACCCCCGTAATCGTGACCGGCGTCGCCTGGCTGGTCTTCCGCGAGCGGATCCGGCCCTTGTTCCTGGCGGCGGTGGTGCTGGCGGTCGGCGGCGCCTGCATTATGACCCTGGCCCGTGACCCCGGCCTTCCCGGAGCCAACCCTGCCCTGGGCGACGCCTATTCCGCCATGACAGCAGTCTGGTACGCCCTGTATTTCCTGGCGGTGCAGAGGGCGCGACGGACACGGGGAGCGGCCCAGGTCATGTTCTGGTCCAGCCTCACGGCAGCCCCCCTCCTGGCCGCCGCCTCGGGGCTGCTGGGCGAACGCTTCATGCCGGCGACGCCCGGGGGCTGGGCGGCCTGCATTGCCCTTGGCGTCATGCACGTGACAGGACAGGGATCCATCGCCTGGGCTCTCGGCCGCCTGCCCGCCTCGGTCACGTCAGTGGTGGTGCTTGTCCAGCCGGTAGTGGCGGCGATCCTGGGCTGGGTCCTGTTCGGCGAGGTCTTCGGCCCCGGCCAGATGCTGGGCGGCGTCATAGCCCTGGCAGGCGTCATCCTCGCCCAGAGGGCCGCACGACCCACCGATCAGCCGGGCTGAAGGTCCCAGGCCCGCCGGGCGGTCTCGATGTCGGTCAGGAGGCCTTCAAAGGCGGTCCAGTCGTCGTGCTGGGCGATGTCGTCCCAGACCGCCTCGATCTGGTCTACGAGAAGCTCCACAGGCTCGGCGCGGCTGAACAGCGGGTGGCCAAGCCGGTCAGAACGGTCCTGGGTGGACTCCTCGACCTCACGCCGGAAGTCCGCGAACCCCTCGCCGCGATAGAGGTCGCCGCGAATCCCGGAGAGGGCCCGGCCAGCGTCGCCGCAGAACCAGTCGAAGAAGAAGGGCTCCCAACGCAGTTCGGAGCCGGCTGAACCCAGGGCCCGGAAGGCCGCTCCCACAAGCCGGGAATCGGCTTCGGGGTCTCTGGAGGCCAGGCCCAGCCGACAGAGCATGGCCGCGGTCAGGCCCGCCCGGTAGCGATCACCGAACCCGTTCAGGACATCGATCAGGTCGGCTTCCGGCGCTCCAGCCCCGGCGAGAGCCCCAGCCAGTTGCTGGAGGTTCCAGAACACCGCCTCCGGCTGGCGACCGAAGCTGTAGAGCCCGGAGTGGTCAAAGTAGGCGGCGACGAAGTTCGGGTCGTTATGAGGCAGGAACCTGTAGGGACCGTAGTCGAAGCTCTCACCGGTGACGTTCATGTTGTCGGTGTTCAGGACACCGTGGACGAAGCCGGCAGCCATCCAGGCGCCCGTCAGGCGAGCCGCCCCGGCGCAGGCTTCCTCCAGGAGGGCTACGCCTGGATCGGCCGCACCGACCCTGTGAGGGAAGTAGTGCTCGAGTGTATAAGCGGTGAGCCGCTGGACGAGGTCTGGCCTGCCCAGGGTGGCGGGTCGCTGGAAGGTCCCGAACCGGATGTGGCTATGGCTCAGCCGGACCAGGACAGCGGACCGGGTGGGGCTGGGTTCGTCCTGGCGCAGAAGGGATTCCCCGGTCTCCACCAGGGACAGGGCCCGAGAGGTGGGAACCCCCAGGGCCTCCAGCATGGCCGCGGCAAGGACCTCGCGCACGCCGCCCTTCAGGGTGAGCCTGCCGTCACCGCTCCGGGACCAGGGCGTGACGCCGGACCCCTTGGTCCCGAGATCGAGCAGTCGGCCCGATCCGGCCTCGCGCAACTGGGCGAAGGTAAAGCCCCGACCGTCGCCAAGGTCAGGGTTGTAAACCCGGAACTGGTGGCCATGGTACCTCTGCGCCAGCGGCGGATCCAGGTTATCGGGAAGCGGCGCAAAACGTCCGAAATGGTGAGTCCACTCGTCGTCGGCCAGGCCCGCGAGCCCCACTGTCTCCGCTGCACGGTCGTTCCGGAACCGCAGGCGGGCCATCGGGAAGTCTGCGGCCTGGACCGGATCGACGAAGTCCGCGCCCAGTGTCTGGAGACGGGGATCGGACCGGTAGACGGAAGAGAACGGCATGGGGCGGACATGGCCGCCGGCGTGCGCAGACGCAAGCCCTGATCCTTGCCAATCGCCGCTGGCGTGATATCCGACGGTCATGGCCCGCAAGACAACTCTCGAATTCCTCAGGACCGAAGCTGGCTCCGGCGTCGTCCTGGCCCTGGCCGCCACCCTGGCGATCATTCTCGCCAACTCGCCCTGGGCGGCAGGCTATTTCAGCCTGATCAAGCATCCCCTCACCTTCCAGGCGGGGGACATCGAAGTCACCAAGCCCGTCCTGAAGTGGATCAAGGATGGCCTGATGACGATCTTCTTCTTCGTCGTGGGGCTGGAGATCAAATACGAGGTCCTGCGCGGGGAATTGTCCAATCCCCGGAAGCTCGCCCTTCCTGTCCTGGGTGCCGTGGGCGGCATGGTGGTGCCGGCGTTGATCTACCTGGCCCTCAACGGGGGTCCGGGCGGGGCGGTGGATGGCTGGCCCGTGCCGGTAGCGACCGACATCGCCTTTGCCTTGGCAGCCCTCGCCATTGCCGGCCCCCGCCTCCCGCTCTCGCTCCGGACCTTCCTCCTGACCCTGGCGATTGCCGATGACCTGGGCGCAGTGGTCCTGATCGCGACCCTCTTCACTGACCATATCGATCTTGTGGCCCTGGCAGGTGCAGGCGTGATGCTGGCGCTGATGGTGCTGGCGGCCCGGTGGCAACGGGCACCCTACGCCGTCTTTGCGATCCTGACCTTCGCGGTCTGGGCCTTCACCCTGGAGAGCGGCGTCAATCCCTCCATCGCCGGGGTCGTGGCGGCCATGGCGATTCCGATCGATCCCCGCAGGCCGGGAGAGACGGGCATGCTGAAGACCATGATGCAGTCCCTGCACCCATACGTCGCCTATGGCGTCATGCCGATCTTCGCCTTTGCCGCAGCAGGCTTCTCCTTTTCCGAACTCTCTGCTGAGAACCTGCTCAGCCCCGTGGCCCTGGGCGTCGCGGCCGGGCTCTTCGTTGGCAAGCAGATCGGCGTGCTCGGCGCCTCCGCTGTGGCGATCCGCCTGGGCCTGGCGCGTAGGCCCACGGACGCCTCCTGGCTGGAGCTCTACGGCTGCGCCGTCCTGTGTGGGGTCGGGTTCACCATGAGCCTGTTCATCGGTGCCCTGGCTTTCGACGTAGACAATCCGACCGCCCAGAGCGCGGTGCGCCTGGGCGTAATCGGCGGCTCGATTCTGGCCGCTGCCCTTGGAATGGCGGCGCTCGCCTGGAGCCAGGTCCAGCGGGACCGCTCAGGCACTGCAGTGGATCCGCAGCCAGCGACCCATCACTAATCCAGTCGCCGGGACTGGCCTTGGCCGGGATCAGGCGAAGGCGGCCTTCATGGCTTCGGCCGCCTCACGTGCGGCAGGCTCCACCGCCGGCGAGACATCGCCCATGACGAAGAAGTCGTGCAGCAGGTCCGGATAATGGACATGTCGGACTGGCACGCCCGCCGCCTCCAGCCGCAGGGCGTAGTCCCGGCCCTCATCCTGCAAAGGATCATAGCCGGCCGTGACGACATAGGCGGCAGGCGTCGCCGAGACGTCTACGCTTGAGCCCAGGATCACCCGGTCGATCTGCGGATGGCCGTCGGCGGCCAGGCACTTCACGAACCAGTCGATCGCCGCCCGGGTCAGCAGGGGCCCATCCAGACGGCGACGGGACTCGGTTTCCACCTCAGGGCAGATGTAGGGATAGAGCAGCATCTGGAAGACCAGGCGCCGCTTCGTGTCCGCCTTCAGGTCGATGGCGACGGAAGCGGCGAGATTGCCGCCCGCCGAGCAGCCGCCCACACCGATGCGAGCGGGATCGAAGCCGATCGCTGCAGCATGGTCGAAGGCCCACCGGGTTGCAGCCAGGCAATCGTCATGGCTCGCAGGAAAAGGGTTCTCAGGCGTAAGGCGGTAGTCGATGGCCAGCACCCGGCAACCAGAATAGGCGGCGAGGCGCCGGCAGTGGCCGTCATGGGACTCGAGGTTGCCGATGGCGAAGCCGCCGCCGTGGAAATAGACAAGCCCGGGCGTGGTCGCCGCAGCGCCCGCAGGGGTGTAGAGCCGGGCGCCCACGGGGCCTGCACCGCCGTCGACCTGGAGGTCGCGGATCGCCACCTCCTTCGGTGCCTGGGTGTTCTGGCTCGTACGCTGCATTGTGTAGCCGCCGCGGACCAATTCGGGCGGCAGGCTGTCGAGGGGCGGTGCCACCTGGCCAGCGGCGGCCGCGGCCTCGGCGTCGAGCATGGCCTTGAAGTGCGGATCCATTGGGCGAACTCCTGTTGGCGTCTGGTGGGTCAGCCGACCCGGCGCTCGCGGCCCCGCCAATAGGGCTCGCGAAGCTCCCGCCGCAGGACCTTTCCAGAAGGATTGCGCGGCAGGACGTCGATGAAATCGATGGTCTTAGGGGTCTTGTAGCCGGCAATCAGGGTCCGGCTGTGGGCGATGATGCTCTCGGGGTCCGGGTCGGCGCCTGGCCGAAGGACGACCATGGCCTTGACCGCCTCGCCCCAGCGGTCGTCCGGCACCCCGATCACGGCGGCGTCGGCGACGGAAGGGTGGGACATCAGGGCGTTTTCGACCTCGGCGGGATAGATGTTCTCGCCGCCGGAAACGATCATGTCCTTCACCCGGTCATGGATGAAGAGATAGCCATCGGCGTCGAAGAACCCGGCGTCGCCCGACCGGAACCAGCCCTCAGCGTCGATGGACTGGGCGGTGGCGTCGGGACGGTTCCAGTAGCCCTTCATCACCCCTTCCGAGCGGATCTCGATCTCGCCGACCTCTCCGACCTCGGCGTTGCGGCCGTCGATCCGGATCCGGATCTCATAGCCCGGCGACGGCACTCCGCAGGATCTGAGCTTGCCCAGCGCCGGATCGTGCGACTCCGGGGTCAGGTAGGCGCCGCCGCCGATGGTCTCGGTCAGGCCATAGAGCTGCATGAAGCGCGAGCCGAACCGGGCCTGGGCCCGGGTCAGCACCTCCTCCGAGATCGGCGAGGCGCCATAGTAGACATAGTCCAGGCGCGACAGGTCGGCCTGGGCCTGTTCTGGATGCTGGAGCACCATGTTGATGATGGCCGGCGCCAGGAAGGCGTGGCGCACGCCATGCTCGCCGAAGAGGCGCAGCATCAGGCCGATATCGACCTCGCGCATGATGATGCAACGGCCGCCCATCAGCAGGCCGAGCATGCCAAGGTTGGCCCCCGCAACATGGAAGAGCGGCATGCAGACCAGGACGGCGTCCCCGGGTTCGATCAGGGCCCAGGCGGAGCTCGCGCTGCGGAAGCAGGCCGCATAGTTGGCCTCGGTCAGCTGCACGCCCTTTGGCAGGCCGGTCGTCCCGGAAGTGTAGAGCTGGATGACGTCATCGTCCCCTTGGGCCGGGCGTTGGGGGTCGGCGGCGGGATGGGCGCCGATCCAGTCCCGGAAGCCCGGCCAGCGCGCATGCCCCGGCTCGAACTGGATCCAGGTCTGCAGGCAGGCAAGATCACCGGACAGGTCCTCGATCATGCCGGCGTAGTCGGCTCCGACCACCGCGAGGCGACAACCGGCGTCCTGGAGGATGAAGGCGACCTCTGGAGGCGCCAGGCGCCAGTTGACCGGATTGAGGCAGGCACCCGCCTTCAGGCATCCGAACCAGAGGACGAAGAAGTCTGCATTGCCTCGGGCGAGGGTCCCGATCCTATCGCCCGGCTTCACCCCCGCCGCGATGAGCGCCTGGGCGCACTGCGAGGACAGTGCGTGGAGCTGGGCGTAGGTGATCTGCTCGTCCTGGAAGACCAGGGCGACAGCGTCCGGCCTCAAACGGGCATGATGCCGGACCACATCTGCGGCGCCTGCGAGTTCGGGAAGAACAATGCTGTGCGCTTCAGGCATGGAGCGGCTTTCCGGCTTGATGCGTGGAAAGGACAACCGCCCCGGAGCCCAGCCCCGGGGCGGCGTCAGTCTTACTCGGCGGCCTGGGGCGCGTAGCCCAGGACGGCCTTGGTCTCGAGGAACTCGTGGAAGCCATAGTCGCCCCACTCGCGCCCGTTGCCGCTCATCTTGTAGCCACCGAAGGGGGCCATCATGTCGCCGCCACCGCCGTTGATGGACACCTGGCCCGCCCGCAGCTTGGAAGCGATCTTGCGGGCCTTCTCGAGGTCGCCGGACTGCACATAGGCGGCCAGGCCGTACTCGGTGTCGTTGCCGATATCGATCGCCTGCTCGACGGTGTCATAGCCGAGGATCGACAGGACGGGCCCGAAGATTTCTTCCTTGGCGATGGTCATCTCGCTGGTGACGTTGGCGAAGACCGTGGGCTTCACGTAGTAGCCCTTGTCCAGTCCATCAGGCCGGCCGGTACCGCCGGTGACCAGGGTCGCACCCTCGTCAATGCCGGCCTGGATCAGCTTCTGGATCTTGTTGAACTGGATCTCCGAGACCACCGGACCCAGCTGGGAATTACCGTTGGGATCGCCGACGGTCACCTGGGAAGCGGCTTCCCGCGCCACGGTGATCGCTTCGTCCATGCGGGTCTTCGGCACCAGCATCCGGGTCGGGGCGTTACAGGACTGGCCCGAGTTGGTCATCATGGTCGCCACGCCGCGGGCCACGCCCTTGGCGAAGGCGTCGTCGTCCAGGACGATGTTCGGGCTCTTACCGCCCAGTTCCTGGGCCACGCGCTTGACCGTCGCAGCGGCGTTGCGCGCCACCTCGATGCCCGCCCGGGTCGAGCCGGTGAAGGACACCATGTCGATGTCCGGATGGCTGGACAGGGCCACGCCCACGCTCGGGCCATCGCCATGCACCAGGTTGAACACACCAGCCGGCACGCCGGCGGCGTGCATGATCTCGGCGAAGATGTGCCCTGAGAAGGGCGCAACTTCCGAGGGCTTCAGCACCATGGTGCAGCCGGTCGCGATGGCGGGCGCCACCTTGCAGACGATCTGGTTCAGCGGCCAGTTCCAGGGCGTGATGAACCCGCAGACGCCGATGGGCTCCTTCACCAGGAGGGTCGGGCCGCGCTGTTCTTCGAACTTGAAGTCCTTCAGGACGTTGATGGCGGTGGACAGGTGGCCCATGCCGATCGGCACCTGGGCGCGCTGGGCGAGGGAGGCGGGGGCGCCCATTTCCTCGGTTACCGCGACGGCCAGGTCGCCGAAGCGCTTCTGGTACTCGGCCAGTATGCGGTTGAGGACGTCGAGGCGCTCCTCACGGGTGGTCTGGGACCAGGTTTTGAAGGCCTTCTTGGCGGCGGCGACGGCCTTGTCGACGTCCTTGGCTGAGCCCAGGGCGATCTTGCCGCAGACGCCTTCATTGGCGGGGTTGATGACGTCGAGGGTCTTCAGCTCGACCGGATCGACCCACTGGCCGTCGATATAGAATTTCACGTATTCGCGCATGGCGTCCTCCGGGATGTGGCTCTTGCGGGCGCCGGGAACCCCCAGTGCGCCTCCGTTTCCTACAATAATGATCAGGTGCCTGCGTGGAAGGGGGATTCAGACTCTGGATGCCGGGAGTCTGTCCTGATGCACCAGGGCAAGGCCCGCAACCGGGCTGCGGGTCTTCAGCACATAGTCCGCTCGGATGGAGCCGATATAGAGGTCCCTGAGGTCTGCACCGCCCCAGGTGACGTTGGTGGGGTGGTTGACCACCTCTCCGGACGGATCGTGGATGACTGTCACCTTTTCTCCCGCCGGGGTGATGGCGACGACCTTGTTCGCCGCCGGCAGGCAGACCCAGAGGTTTCCCTCCGCGTCCATTCCAACCCCGTCGGTATAGCCCAGGTCCGCCTCAGGGACGGGGGGCCGTCCCGGAACGGCAAGCTCGCCGAGCACCGGCCCATAGCGGACGCCGGGACCCAGGTACGCACCGGGCAGGATTTCGAAGGCGAGGACATCGGCGGCGGAGGTCTGGGCGCAGAACAGCCGCCGGTGATCCGCCGAAAGGGCCAGGCCGTTCGGGAACTTCAGCCCCTCCGCAACGATCGCGCAGGTTCCGTCGGACCGCAGGACGAACAGGAATCCGTCCGCCCGTCCGTCCAGCGCCTGGGGCCAGGTCTCGGCGAGGGTGGAATTGGCGCACCAGATATTCCCGTCCCGGTCCATCACAGGATAGTTGGCGCTGGTCAGCCGCCGGCCTCCGACCTCCGCGATCAGGGTTTCATGGATCCCCGTTTCGGGATCGAACCTCTGGAGGGGGCCCTCCTCGCGGTCGTAGATGCCGAAGTTGGCGATCAGGATCCGGCCCTGCAGGTCCATGTTGATCCCGTTCGGTGCGCCGCCCCTTGGCCCCATCCGCACGAAGCTGCCGTCTGGCAGGATCTCGGCGACGGCGCACTGGTGGTCAGAAGCAAAGACCCGGCCTGCGGCGCTGACCACCACATCCTCGGGCCGGTCGATGCCGACGGCGATCTTCTGGAACGAGGCGGTGTCTATGGGCGATAGCGGCATGGCGGGCTCCTGAGCGGCGTCGAACACTGTGTGCCCAGGCGGGCCGCCTCGACAAGTGCGGCGACCGCAGCTAAAGCCCGTCCGTCTGTCAGGAGAGCCTCATGAGCCCCCTCTTCATCATCATCGCCTTCTTCGTGGTCTTCTTTGTCATGAACAAGATCGACATGGGACGGTTCGACTAGGACCATGCCTCGCTCGGAGCGCGGAACAGCCCTGGTCACCGGCGGGGCCCGCCGGATCGGCCGCGAACTCGTCCGCGCCTGCGCTGCGGCGGGCTACGACGTCGCCATTCACTGCCGACGCGAGGACGAGGACGCCCGGGCGGCCGTTGCTGAGGTTCGGGCCGCCGGGCGCGAGTCCGGCACCTTTCCCTGCGATTTGGCCGACGAGACTGCGGTGTCGGGCCTGATAGGCAGGGTCATCGCCGTGCTCGGGCCTGTCACCCTGCTGGTAAACAGCGCCTCTCTCTTCCGGAACGACACCTTCGACCAGCTTGAGCGGAAGTCCTGGGACGAACACCTCGACATCAACCTTAGGGCACCTCTGGTGCTATCCAGGGACATGGCCGCCCAGGGCTTGGCCGGGCATGTCGTCCACATCCTCGACCAGAGGGTGCTGGCGCCGGGTCCCGACTATTTCGCCTACACGATCTCCAAGGCCGCCCTGTGGTCCGCCACGCGGATGATGGCCATCGATCTTGCGCCCCGCATCCGGGTGAACGCCATCGGCCCAGGCCCGGTCCTCGCCAACCTGGACCAGTCTGCGGCTGACTTCGCCGACGAAGCGGCCTCGACGCCGCTTGGCCGGGCCGTTGATCCGGCCGATATCGGCGGGGCCCTGACCTACCTGATCGGGGCGTCCAGCGTGACCGGCCAGATGATCGCCGTAGACGGCGGTCAGCACCTGGACTGAAACCGTGACCGCCCCGACCTCCCAGCCGCCCCTACTGGAGCAAAGGATCCTTGTCCGGACCCTGAGGCTCGAGGCGCGGATCGGTATCCACCCTCACGAGCAGGATCATCCTCAGGTCCTGATCGTCGATGTGGAGATCGAGACCCAGCCCAGGCGTGTCACGAAGCTCTCCGAGACCCTCAATTACGAGGCGGTCGTTCAGGCAGCGCGCGCCATCGCAGGGTCTGGGCACATCGATCTTGTGGAAACATTCGCCGACCGGCTCGCCTGCGCCTGCCTGGACATGCCGGGTGCCCGGGAGGTCCGGGTCAGGGTGCTTAAGCCTGCTGCGCTGCAGCCCGATGCCGAGGCCGCTGGAGTCGAGATCCGGGTTGGACTCGCCACACCTTAGCTTGCCAAGGGCGGGGGCTCCGGCTTGCCCGCAGGTTCGGACATGGCCACGCTGACCCGTTCAAGGGTCTGCCTGGCGGAGCGGCCCAGGGCGCGCAATCCGTCTTCTGAGAGCGTGTCCACCGCGGAGGATAGCGCCGCGCGGGCACCCGCGCGCTCGCCCCTGTCGCGCCGCGTGATCTCAAGCCGGGCCAGCAGGAGACGGGCGAGGAAGAGCTGTAGCCGGGCCCAGGAGTGCGGGTTGCGTACCGTCCAGGGATTGGCGAGTTCCTGCCTGAGGGCCTTTTCCGCGGAATTGAGCGCGTTTACGTCGCCAGAAATCTCGGCGATCCGAGCCAGGCAGACGGCGCGGCGGGAGCCAATCTCGGCGCGCAGAACCAGTCCCTCGCGCAGGGCGATCACGGCGGCGGCCCGTTCGAAGGCCGTCAGCGCCCTTTCAAAATAGCGCGCTTCGCCCGAGATATCGCCCAAGGCCTTCAGCCCACAGCCCGCAATGTACTCTCCCCGGGCGCGGTCGAGCGGGCTGTGTTCAAGGGAAAGCTCGGCAAGGATGACATAGATCAAGTCGACGCCACTGAGGACGGGTTCGGCATTGGCCTCTACGTCCCCCAGGGCGATCTGGGCCCGGGCCCGGGCAAATCCGATGCGGGCGATCGTCAACGGCTCGAAGTCCGGCGTAAGGCCTGATGCGGCGGTGTGCGTATCGCGCGCGGCGGCCCGGAGCAGTGGGGCGTCTTCGAGACGTGCACCCCAATCACAGAGAAGTTCCGCGCGCATGATGTGGCCGTCTACCGAAAGCATCCGCGCGGTCCGGATGCGGGCCGACATCTCCTTCAAGGTGGCTATGGGCTGTGCAAAGCGTGCGGCGGCGATCCGCGCGGCCTGGGCGTCGCCCGTGGCGAGGGCGCGTCGACCCCTGAGGGTCAGGAGACCGATCTCGGCATGCGGCAGGGCAAGGCACCGCCGGGGACCCGTAAGAGCGTCACGAAAGGCCGCCTCCGCAGCGGCCATGAGCCCTCCATCCCCGAACAACTCCGCGCCGAGCATGGCAGCGAAGCCCTGCTCGCACCGGGCCCGCGCCCACCCCGCAGACCGCTCACCGTAATGCTCCAGCGCATCCTCCGCGCTGGACGCCGCCCGGCTGAGGGCGCGCACCTCGCCACTGCGGCGGGTCGCCTCTCGCCAGAGTATGGCGGCATCCAACCGAAGCTGCGAACGCGCCCGCCCGCTGGCGCGACCGGCAACATCATCAGCATCGATCGCCTCCTTCAGCAGCATGCCGAGCGGAAGGACTTCGACCAGAGACATGTCGTCGGCGCTCAGGCCGTCGCGGGGTGCCGCGCCGCCCTGTTCCTCCAGCAGTTTCCTGACTTGCCGGTTGAAGCCGAACATTCCTTGATCCTTAGCGGGATTCCTTCGCGGGTGTTCGCCCAAACGTTATGCAATGGCTATGCCAGACTAGGGGTGTCGTCGGCCTCAAGAAGAACAGCCGCGCACTGGACGGGCGACAGCCGCCGCCAGGCTCCGGGCGTCAGATCCGGCGGAAGGTCCAGGGCACCGATCCGGTCCCGGTGAAGCGCCGTCACATGGTTTCCAACGGCCGCGAACATCCTCTTGACCTGATGGTAGCGCCCTTCGGTGAGGGTAAGCCGAGCCGTGAATGGATCCAGCACTTCCAGTCGCGCAGGGGCAAGGGGCCGGTCCTCGCCCTCCAGTACGAGATCCCCCCGGGCGAAGACCTCCGACTCCGTCCCAACGAGGGGTTCCGCCAGTCGCGTAATGTATCGTTTTGGGGCATGTGATTTCGGCGAAATCACCCTGTGCAGGAAATCGCCATCATCCGTGATCAGCAGAAGCCCCGTGGTGTCCAGGTCGAGGCGGCCGACAGAGGACAGGGCCGGAATCCGGCTGCGCCAGCGCGATGGCAGGAGTTCATACACGCTGCGGCCGGGCTCCCTGTGGGAGCAGACGACGCCAGCAGGCTTGTGAATCATCAACACCAGCGGGGCGGGAGGATCGACAGGAACACCCTGGATGGTCATCCGCTCAGTCATATCCGCCGTCAGGCCGATCCGGGCCCCGGCGTCAGATACGGATCGGCCGTCGAGGACCACCTCACCCTTCCGGACCAGGGCGTGGATCTCGCGGCGCGACCCATAGCCCAAATTGGCGAGGAGCCGGTCCAGGCGCACAGCGGGGGGCCTGGGCGCAGGGCTCACCGGATCGCCTCGTAGAGCTTGTATCCCTGGGCCTGCGCCTTCAGCCGGACATCCCTGAAGCTGCGAGCAAGGGCCTGTTCGTAGGGAAGGTGTCGGTTGGCGGTGAGCCAGCACGCCCCGCCCGGCTTGAGTGCCCGGGCCGCCGCCTCGATGAAGGCCACCCCCAGCGCCTTGTCCTCCCGGCCGCCATCGTGGAAGGGCGGGTTCATCACTACGAAATCGAGATCGGCAGCCGCCCCAAGCCGGCGGACATCGGCGTGCCGGAAGCGCGCGCGGGGATCAGCGACATTTCGGCGGGCGCAGGCGACGGCCCGGCGGTCGAGATCGACGAGCTCCAGGTCTGTGACCGCGCCAGACTTGAGGACGCCCAGGGCCAGATGGCCGATCCCGCAGCCGAAGTCGGCCCCCCGCCCACCGAGGTCGGGAAGGATATCCATCAGCATTGCCGAGCCCGGGTCCAGGCGGTCCCAGCTGAAGACGCCTGGCTGGGTCCACAAACCCAACCCGGGATCGAGCCGGGGCGCGCCAGCCGCGAGTGCAGCGGCGAGGTTCACCGGGCTTGCGGGGCGGCGGGTGTGGCAGATGCGGTGACGGCGTTTCGGTTCCTCGGAGACGTCGCAGCCGAAACCCCGAAGTGTCGGGGCAATGCGGGCCCCGCCCCGGTCCTTCGGCCCCAGGGCGATAATCTCGGCGCCCGGCGGAAGCCGTTCAAGGACGCGGGCGAGGACCCAGTCCCGTTCCAGGGCACCGGGAGGGGTCAGGACCAGCGCCGAGGCGAAATGCGCATCCTGCACTTGCAGTGGGTCTTCGGCGCCCGGCTCCAGGGGTGACGCCTGCACGGCGCCTGTCGGGGCCCGGAAGAGCTCGGGGGGCGGATGCCCATAAAGCAAGACAGGAGGCTCCATCGCCTGCGTCAGCCCCTTTCCCGGGTGCGGGCAAAGCTGACAGCCGGGTAGCGCTCGGCGACATAGCCGGTCTCCCAACCTGACTTCGAGAGAAAGACCGGCCGGGCGTCGATGTCATCGGCCATGGCAGAGCGGTAAGCGGCCGTGAAGGCGGAGAGGTCGGCCTCTAGTCCGGAGATCCAACGGGCCTCGGCGTAGGGGCTGGCCTCGAAGATCACGTCCAGCTGGTACTCGCTGGCCAGGCGATCGGCCATGACCTCGAACTGCAGCTGTCCAACCGCGCCGACAACGAAGTCCGATCCGATAAGGGGCCGGAACAGCTGGGTCACCCCCTCTTCCGCCAGTCCCTCCAGGGCCCGGCGCAGGTGTTTGGCCTTGAGGGGGTCCTTCACCCGCACCCTTTGCAGGATATCCGGAGCGAAATTGGGGAGGCCGGCGAACCGCAGGGTTCCGCCTTCCGAGAGGCTGTCGCCCACCCGCAGGACACCGTGGTTCGGGATGCCGATCACGTCGCCAGCGAACGCCTCCTCAGCCAGTTCCCGGTCGGAAGCGAAGAACATGATCGGGGCATTGACCGAAAGTTGGCGGCCGGTGTTCTGGACCTTCAGCTTCATGCCCCTGTGGAACCGGCCAGAGCACAACCTGAGGAAGGCGATCCGGTCGCGGTGGTTGGGATCCATGTTGGCCTGGACCTTGAAGACGAAACCACTGACCTCGGGATCGCCGGGAGCCACCTCGGTCTCCTCGCCAGACCTTGCGGCTACCACGGACCTGGGCGGCGGGGCATAGGCGCCCAGGCCTTCCAGCAGCTGTTCGACCCCGAACCGCCGCAGGGCGGAACCGAAGAAGACCGGGGTCATGTGTCCCTCCAGGAAGGACTGGACTTCGAAGGGCGGGGCGGCACCCTGCACGAGTTCGGCGCTTTCCTTCAGCTCCTCCAGGAACTGGGGGTCGAGGTAGGCCTCGATTGCGGCGTCGTCGACGGGCACGGGCGAGGGGTGACCCGACAGGTCCCGCTCGGCAGACGAGCGTTCGAAAGGGAGGAATTGGCGGGTCCTGAGGTCCAGCATCCCCCGGAACCGGCCGCCAGATCCCGCAGGCCAGTAGAGGGGCGCAGGGTCGAGGGCGAGCTTGGAGGCGATCTCGTCGAGCAATTCAAGGGGGTCCTGGGCCTCGCGATCCATCTTGTTGATGAAGGTGACGATGGGGATGTCCCGGAGGCGACAGACCTCGAACAGCTTCAGGGTCTGGGGCTCGATGCCCTTGGCCGCGTCCAGAACCATCACCGCCGCATCGGCGGCGGTCAGGGTGCGGTAGGTATCCTCCGAAAAGTCCTCGTGACCCGGCGTATCCAGCAGGTTGAACATGAGGCCGTCATGGTCGAATGTCATGACGCTCGCTGAGACGGAGATGCCGCGCTCGCGTTCAATCTTCATCCAGTCCGAACGGGTGCGGCGGTTCTCACCCCGGGCACGGACCTGTCCTGCGGCCCGAATGGCGCCGCCTGCAAGAAGCAGGGTCTCGGTCAGGGTCGTCTTGCCGGCGTCAGGGTGCGAGATGATCGCGAAGGTGCGGCGGCGTGCAGCCTCGGCGGCGGGGAACTGGCTCATGGCGCGGAGGTAGCCTGCGGGCCGGTCCGGCGCAATTCGCGCGTCAGGCCTGGGTGCGGTTTCCCAGCTTGTTCCAGACTTCCTTGTTGGCCCACCCACCAGATCGCTGGGACTCCTGCAGAGCTAACAGCTGAGCGAGCATGTCGAAGCCCACGGCGCAGTAGCGGACCGTAACGTCGCGGGGGTTGCAGCCCTGATGGGGCGGTCTGAAGAGCAGGGCGTTGATCTCGGCCTCCTTGGTCATGGCGAGGGCGGCGAGTCTCCGGGCCTGCAGGGGCTGGCTGAGGTGAAGCTCGGGGTCCTCGGCATAGAGTTCCTGGCCAAGCACCAGGACCTGGGAAAGGCTGATCTCGCGGGTATTGAGGCCAACCAGGTCGCCGACCAGGGCCTGGGTCTCAAACTGCATCACCCAGTCGTTCATCAGGAAAAGCAAGTCTGCATCTCCTACGGGCTCGGGACCCCCGACAGTCGGGGATGCAAGGTGAAGGCGCACAAATTATGATCTCCGGCGAGAAGAATCCAGAGGCTGTTCAGTCCTCTTCGACAGGCTCGGTGAGAAAGTGCCGCCCCTGGGGGTCATCAAGCTCAACCACCCAGAGATCCGGGTCGATACGACGCGCACGGGAGATGTAGGCGTCGATTTCCGGCTCCAACTCAGACGCGGCTGGCCGCATCCAGACCGTCTCACCGTCCGCCCGGGTGGCTTCCGCATAGAGACGGGCGCGATCTTCTCGGCGATTGAGCACCTTGACGAGCACGGATCCCGCCCGGGCGTCGCCCTTGTGGACAACCACCGCGCTTCCGCCCCCGAGATCGACCCGGCGGATGAGGGCGGCGACCCAGATGTCCGTGGAGAATTTCAAGCATGCCCTCGCTGGGCTAGGGTGGGTTGCGCCGCCCGGGTCCAGGACCCGATCCCGCGAAAACCTTGGAGTGGACGGTTCCATGCCCCATCCCGGATCGCTCTTCAATCCTAGCGCCCTGATGCTGGCGGCCCTGGTCGGGCTTTCCCCGACCGCCGCCGGATCCGCACCCGCTGATGTCTACTACGAGCGCAGCCTCATGGCGGAGGCCGGAACCCGGTGCGGCCTGTTCGCGC
>NZ_JBAXIM010000026.1:0-22307 GCF_037138395.1 Phenylobacterium sp. | reverse complement strand
GCCCCCTGGTCCCCTCCACCTGGCTGCTGGTGGGCCTGGCCCGGGTGGAGATGGGTACCCACCAGAGGTTCACCGCCCTGCCGGCGGTGGGGGTGTGCCTGGTGATGGCCCTGGCGGCCATGGCGATGGGGGGGTTCTGAGGGCGCGGGGTAAGGGCGCTTGGAGTCCCTCAGAACTCCATGGACCTGTCCAGGCGAAGCACCCAGCCGGCTTCACCGGCCTTCAGCTTGTACTGGAGCTGCCGGATCTTCCCGGTGGGGCGGGCGTTGGCATCCCCCTCGCGATAGATTGGGAACCTCTGGATCAGGGTGCCCTCAACCACGGCGAATTCATCGTGGCCCATATAGCCCTTGGACAGGGTCGGGGAGTCCGCGACGGGCGGCAGGTAGATCGGGGTCACGGACTTTCCCTTGTTGACCGCGTAGCCCACCAGGCTGCCGTAACTCCCGCTACCGGCAGAGGTCACGTAGATGTAGATTTCGGGAAAGCCGTTGGCGTCGAGGTCGTCGATCTCCGCCCCTGAGACGGTGCCCTCGATCTCGGAGGTGATCGGCGCGGTCTGCTGGCTGAGCCCAGTCGGAACGATCTGGAGCGTGTTGATGGAACCTTCGTTGGTCGCCGTGATGTCGAAGGCAAAGCCCTGCATCTCCAGCCGCTTTGCGAAGGCCGGGCCGGCCTGCGCCGCCGACGCCGTCAGGAGGCCACACAGGGCGGCGCAGAGCGCGGTTGTTCTTGATCCTTGGGGCGACATTGCGGGCCTCCGTTCCTTGTGAGGTCCTCCGGTCGCCGTCCGATCGGGCATCGCCCACAACTAATCCTAGCATGACATCAGCCAGGTCACCTTCCCCGGCAGAGCGAAATCGCCTTCTCCCGCCTCCGCCTGGCGACTGCGCTTCGCGCCGGTAGGCGATCAAGCAATCCAGCCGGTTCCGAGGCTGTCCAGGGAGACTCCGACCAGGATGACCTGGTCGCCATTGCCCATGTCCACGACCACGTCGGCACCAACCTGGGTGATCGTGCGCGAAGGCCCGCCATCCAGCACCAGCCGGTCGCCCTCGGCGTAGTTGAAGTCGGTGATCCGGTCGATGGCCGCGCCGACCTGGCTGTGGAAGATGTCTGCACCGGTGCCGCCGCTGATCGTGTCGTTGCCCTTGTCGCCCCAGATCCAGTCGTCACCGGCGCCCCCCATGACGGAGTCATCGCCCTGGCCGCCCCGCACCCAGTCATTCCCGGCCCCGCCGTCGACCGTGTCATTGCCCATATTGCCGTAGACGATGTCGAAGGCCGCATCGCCGAAGATCAGGTCGTTGTCCTTGCCCCCGACGACCCAGTCCTCGCCGTCGTTCCCGTGCAGGGTGTCATTGCCCATGTTGCCGTTGATGTCGTCGAAGCCCGTGCCGCCGGACACCGAGTCGTCGCCGGCGTCGCCGCGCAGGTAGTTGGAGCCGGAGGAATCGATGAGGGTGTCATTGCCCTCTCCCCCGAAGGCGGTGTCGGCGCCAGCGCCTGAGGACAGGCGATTGTCGAGGGTGTTCCCGATCAGATTGTCATCACCGGACCCCGACAGGGCGTTCTCAATGTCCGTCCCCCGGGCGATGGCGACGTTGCCGCGATTGCCGCCGACGTCGGAGAAATGACCGGGAAGGAGATCGATCTTCTGATTCTGCGAGTATCCAGAGAAGTCAAAAGTATCGTTTCCACCTGCATCCCAAGCTGCAAATATCAATACTGAGGTTGAGCTGGTCGCCTGAAATGCTTGCCGATCGGAGTTCGAATTGAAACCGTATACGGTGTCACCCGTTCTCGTGGCCATATTTGGCCCATACAGCGCCTGAACTGCATAAATATCATCGAGGAGCGGGACCGAAGGATATTTTGTGCCTGGGATCGAAGATCCAGTATTTTCGCCGGAGAAATAACTCATAACTGTATATTGCGTAGAATCTTCGAAATAAGTTGCATCAAAATAGTAGGTGGTCGCTGTATCGTTGGCATTGTAGTTTCCGGGGTGCCTTAGCCCGATTGCATGACCAATCTCATGTACAAGTGTGAGGCCGCCATAGTTAGAACCTGTCGGTGATGTGAGGTAATAGTCGGAATTTTTTAACCAGACGTCTCCGGAAGTATCCGAGAATCCGAATTTATCGGCACCATCCGGATAAAAAGCGAATGCATATGTTTTACCGCCTAGAAAATTACCAAAGAGTATTGTCGCGGAATCCGAAAATGCGGCTTCACCTGTCTCTCCGGACCCCACCCTTAGAAAAGTGATTCCGGCGACATCTGACCACGACTTCAGGGCTATTTCAGTCTGCACAATTTGTTCGAAATTGAACCGGGAGAAGGCCTTGGTGTCGCCTGGCATTGTTCCCGGAGCCGCGGAGCGGAAGGCATAGGTCACCGTGACGGGCTGCCCGGCCATGCCCCAGGCGTACCCGCCTCGTGTGAGATTGTTCGCGGCCTGATCGATCGTAAAGCTGGTCTTGCCATTGGAAGACGCGCCCCCGCGTTGCTCCAGGTTGAGGTAGCTGTAGCCCTCTGCAGCACCGGGTTGCTCCCCGCGGAATTCGTCGGCCGGGCCGCCGAACCCCGGGGCCTGCACCGTCTTGGGGTCCACCTCCAGCGGCTGGAGGCTATCGTTGAACTCCCTGGTGAGGGTGTCTTCATGTCCACTGAGGGAAGGTCGCCACATCTGTCATGTCCGCGATTTGGGTTCAGGTCCTGAAGCCCCCAATCTGTTAGCGATCAGGATTTTGAGGTGAATTCAGTCTTAACTCTAAGGAGAGCACTGATCGTGTTCTTTGGCGATGGAATCCCTATCCAGACCCCGCGTTCTCACAACAAATTTTCGAATCTGTCCGGGATGTCGTCTTCAGGCGCGAAGTGAAAAGCGATCGCAGGGACCTGGGTCCCATTCAGATCGCGGTTCCGGGCTGGATATGTGACCCGGGCGAATGCCCCGTCGGCATCCGTAACGGCATCCCTTGCGGATCCCAGCCCCAATTGGTCCCTGGCCAGGGCGGCCAGTCTGAAGCCCGCTCCGACGGGGCATGGGCGAGAGCTTCGAAGCCGTGCTGAGTGCCTCCGGCTTCCCGTAACCGCTTCTTAAGCCCGCCCCACCGAGGCGTAGCGGAAGCCAAGGGCCCGGACGTCCTCGGGCTTGTAGATGTTGCGCAGGTCCACCAGCACGGGGGTGCGCATGAGGGCCTTCACGCGCTCCAGGTCGAGGGCGCGGAAGGGGTCCCATTCGGTGATGATGACCAGGACGTCGGCATACTCGGCGGCGGCGTAGGCGTCGGGGCGGAAGTCGACGCCGGGCAGGAGGTGGCGGGCCTCGGTCATGCCCTCGGGATCGAAGGCCTGGACCTTGGCGCCCAGGGCCTGGAGGGCGGGGAGGATGTCCAGGGACGGGGCGTCGCGCATGTCGTCGGTGTTGGGCTTGAAGGTCAGGCCCAGGACGCCGACCGTGCGGCCGGCCAAGTCGCCGTCGACGGCAGCGGCCACCTTGGCGGCCATGGCCTTCTTGCGGGCGTCGTTGACCGCCACGGTGGTCTCGATGAGGCGGACGGGCGAGCCGGCGTCGGTGGCCGTGCGCACCAGGGCCAGGGTGTCCTTGGGAAAGCAGGAGCCGCCATAGCCGGGGCCGGCGTTGAGGAACTTGCCACCGATGCGCTTGTCGAGGCCTATGCCCTTGGCCACCTGCTGGACGTCGGCGCCGACCGCCTCGCACAGGTCGGCCATCTCGTTGATGAAGGTGATCTTCATGGCGAGGAAGGCGTTGCCGGCATACTTGATCAGCTCGGAGGTGCGCCGCTCGGTGAACTGGATCGGCGTCTCATTGAGGAAGAGGGGCCGGTAGAGCTCGGTCATGACCGGTCGGGCGCGCTCGTCGTTCAGGCCCACCACCACGCGGTCGGGGCGCTTGAAGTCGTCGATGGCCGCGCCCTCGCGCAGGAATTCGGGGTTGGAGACCACGGCAAAGGCGGCGTCGGGCCGGCGCTCGCGGATGATGCGCTCGATCTCGTCCCCGGTGCCCACCGGGACGGTGGACTTGGTGACCACCACGGTGAAGCCCTCGATGAGGTCGGCGATCTCGGCTGCGGCGGCATGGACGTAGGACAGGTCGGCATGGCCGTCGCCCCGGCGCGAAGGCGTGCCCACGGCGATGAAGACCGCATCGGCGCCGCGCACGGCCTCGGCGGCCTCGGTGGTGAAGGCCAGGCGCCCGGCCTGGACGTTGCGGGCCACCAGGGTGTCGAGGCCAGGCTCGAAGATGGGCATGCGCCCGGCTTTCAGGCCCTCGATCTTGCCAGCGTCCTTGTCCATGCAGGTAACCTGGTGGCCGAAGTCGGCAAAGCAGGCGCCCGAGACGAGGCCCACATAGCCGGTGCCGATCATGACGACGTGCATGGCGCTCAGATCTCCTGGTTGTAGGCGCCGATCTCGGGGCGCCGGGCGAGCCGGGGTTTGACCTCTTCGTGGAAGAGGGCGCGCATGTCGTCTTCCGAGCGGGTGCTCTCGACCACGACGACAATCTCGGGCTTGTTGGAAGAGGCGCGGACCAGGACCCAGGAGCCGTCCTCCAGGGCCACCCGGACGCCGTTGACGGTGATCACCTCGGTGATAGCGCGACCGAGGATGCGGCCGCCGTCCCGGGCCAGGGCCTCGTACTCGGCGACAACGCCCTCAACCACGCCGTACTTGGTCTCGTCGGCGCAGCGGGGCGACATGGTCAGGCTGGTCCAGGCCTGGGGCAGGGCGTCCTTCAGCTGGGACAGGCTCTTGTCCGGGTTGCGGTCGAGCATGGCCAGGATGGCGGCGGCGGCGGTCAGGCCGCAGTCGTAGCCGCGCCCCAGGGGGGCATTGAAGAAGAAGTGGCCCGACTTCTCGAAGCCCGCCAGGGCGCCGATCTCGGCAGTCTTGCGCTTGATATAGCTGTGGCCAGTCTTCCAGTAGAGAGTCTTGGCCCCGTTGGCGGCCAGGACCGGGTCGGTGGCGAAGAGGCCCGTGGACTTCACGTCGACGATGAACTGGGCGTCCGGGTGCAGGCTGGAGAGGTCGCGGGCCAGCATGAGGCCGATCTTGTCGGCGAAGATCTCCTCCCCCGTATCGTCCACCACGCCGCAGCGGTCGCCGTCGCCGTCGAAGCCCAGGGCGAAGTCGGCGCCGAAGTCGCGCACAGCCTGGCCCATGGCCTTGAGCATTTCGTGGTCTTCGGGGTTGGGATTGTAGCGCGGGAAGGACCAGTCGAGGTCGCAGTCCATTTCGTAGACGACCGCCACGCCCATGCGGCGCAGGGCCTCGGGGGCAAAGGCGCCGGCCGTGCCGTTGCCGCAGGCGCAGACCACCCTGAGGGGCCGGTCGACATGGACCCGGGCGGAGACGTCGGCGATGTAGCGCCCGGCCACGCCGGGAACGTGCGTCAGGGTCCCGCCGGGGCGGACGACGCCCAGGCCGCCGAGGACAATCGCCTTCAGCCGGGCCATCTCGTCGGGGCCGAAGGTCAGGGGTGGGGAGACGCCCATCTTCACCCCCGTCCAGCCGTTCTCGTTGTGGCTGGCCGTGACCATGGCCACGGCGGGGGCGTCGAGGTCGAACTGGGCGAAATAGGCCATGGGGGAGAGGGACAGGCCGATGTCCAGCACCTCACAGCCGGCGGCCAGGAGGCCCAGGGTCAGGGCCTGCTTGATGGACTGGGAGTAGGAGCGGAAGTCGTGGCCGATGACGATGCGCTTCTGGCCAAGCTCGTGGATGTAGGTCCCAAGCCCCAGGCCCAGGGCCTCGATGCCCAGGAGGTTGATCTCGGAGCCGAACAGCCAGCGGGCGTCGTACTCGCGAAAGCCGGTGGGCTTCACGAGGGGCAGGTTTTCGTGGTCGGGGGTCTGCGGGACGAGATCAGCACGGGGAAGGGGCAGCATCGGCGCTCCAGTTCGATTCCGCCGCGCTCTTACGCCCTCAGGCCCGCGTCGGCCAGTGCGGGCGGATCACATCACCCCGGCGCGGAGCAGGTCATGGACATGCAGGATGCCCACCGGCCGGCCGGCGTCGAGGACGAAGAGCACGTTCACCGACGGGGGTGGATCGGTCATCAGGGCCAGGGCCTCGGACGCGAGCTGGTGCGGTGCAACCACCTTGTTGGGGCCGGGGGTCATGACCTGGCTGGCGGTGCGGTCCATCAGGCCGGTCATGTGGCGGCGCAGGTCGCCGTCGGTGATGACGCCGAGCAGGCGGCCGTCCGGGCCCAGGACGCCGACGCAGCCGAATCGCTTCTCGGTCATCACCAGCAGGGCCTCGGCCATGCCCGCGTCGGGACCCACCAGGGGAATCTCGCCGCCGGCGTGCATGAGGTCGCCCACCGTGCGCAGCATGGCGCCCAGCTTGCCGCCCGGGTGGAAGGTGCGGAAGTCGCCGGCGGTGAAGCCGCGCCGCTCCAGGAGGGCCACGGCGAGGGCGTCACCGAGGGCGATCTGCAGGGTGGTGGAGGTGGTGGGGGCGTTGACCTGGCCGGTCGCCTCCTCTGCGGTGGCCAGGGCCAGGACCACGTCGGCGGCCCGCCCGAGGGCGCTGTCGGCTGCGGCGGTCAGGGCGATGAGCGGAATCTCGAACCGCCGGGAATAGGCCAGGACGTCGGCCAGCTCGCGGTTCTCGCCGGACTTGGAGAGGGCCAGGATGACGTCGTCGCGGCTGATCATGCCGAGGTCGCCGTGGCTGGCCTCGTTGGCGTGGACGAAGGTGGCCGGGGCTCCGGTGGAGGCAAAGGTGGCGGCGATCTTGCGGGCCACGTGGCCGGACTTGCCGATTCCCGTGCAGATGACCCGGCCGCGGGCAGCGGCCAGGATGTCGACGGCCCGGGCAAAGTCTTCGCCGAGGGCCTCGGCCTGCAGCTCAAGGGCGCCGGCGGCCTGCCGCAGGACCCGGCGGCCAGCCTCGATGTCGGCGGCGGTCACGGCTTGGGCTCCGCAGGCGCCTGACCGGTACCCTCGGTGGCGGCCCGGGCGGCGGCAACGGCGTCGCGGGCCTTCTGCAGGCGGGCGTTGTTGACCTCGGCCTCCCGGCGCATGGCGGCCTGGACCTCGGGCCTTTGCTGGACGGGTAGCGAGCCGAAGGGGCCGGGCGAGCGCGCGCCCAGGCCCTGGGGCCAGACCAGGGCCAGGAGGATGAGGGCGGCGGCAACCAGGGCCAGGCCGGGATAGAAGACGCGGTCGGACATCTTCCCTACATACCGCCTTGAGAGCCCGGGGGCCACCAGCGACACGCGCCCGGCCTTGACGCCGCCCGAAGCCGGCCCTAGCCCGACCGGGACCCTGGATGGAGAGCCCTCATGCCCACCCTGATCCTGCTTCGACACGGCCAGAGCCAGTGGAACCTGGAGGACCGGTTCACCGGATGGGTGGATGTCGACCTGACCGCCGAGGGCGAGGCCCAGGCGCGAAAGGGTGGCCAACTGATGATGGCGGCCGGACTGCAGGTCGACCGGGCCTATAGCTCCGTCCTGACCCGGGCGATCCGGACCCTCTGGCTGGCCTTGGCGGCGGCGGGCCAGGCCTTCGTGCCCGAGACCAAGGACTGGCGGCTGAACGAGCGGCACTACGGCGGCCTGACCGGCCTGAACAAGACCGAGACCGCTGAGAAGCACGGCGCCGAGCAGGTGCGGATCTGGCGGCGGTCCTACGACACCCCGCCGCCGCCCCTGGCGCCCGGCGGCGAGTGGGACTTCTCCCGCGATCGCCGCTACGCCGGCCGCGTCCTGCCAGATACCGAGAGCCTGAAGACGACGCTGGAGCGGGTGGAACCCTACTGGACCGCCGAGATCGCGCCGAAGCTGGCGGCGGGCGAGACCGTGCTCGTGGCGGCCCACGGCAACTCGCTGCGGGCCATCGTCAAGCTGATCTGGGGCCTTTCCGCCGAGGGGATCATGGAGGTCGAGATCCCCACCTCGAACCCGCTGGTCATCGAACTGGACCCCGTCCTAAGGCCGATCTCCGCCCGCTACCTGGACGCCGACCGGGCCCAGCCCCTGCCGACCGCGCCTTGAACCGCGAGAGGGAAATCCAGGCCATGGGGCGGGCCATCGCCCTGGCCCGGCCCGGCGTGGGCCGGACGGGCGACAATCCCTCTGTCGGCTGCGTCATCCTCGGCCCGGAGGGGATCGTCGGCGAGGGTGCGACGGCCGACGGCGGCCGCCCCCATGCGGAGGATCTCGCCCTTTCCGCGGCGGGAGATGCGGCCCGCGGGGCCGTCGTACTGGTGACGCTGGAGCCCTGCGCCCGGCGCTCGGGGACGGGAATTTCCTGCACCGACCGTCTGATCGCCGCCGGCGTGCGCCGGGTGGTGATCGCCTGCACCGACGCCTCGGTCTTTGCCGCTGGGGAGGGCTCTGAACGCCTGAAGGCTGCGGGCGTCGAAGTGGTCACCGGACTGCTCGAGGCCGAGGCCCTGCCCCTCTACGCCGCCTACCGACCCGCAAGCCGCTCCTAAACCGTCCATTAATCGCTGTACGCCAGACTAGGCTCCACTCAGGGGGCCCTCGTCGAAGGCATGTCTCTGCCGCCCACACACCTGGACGACATTCCGACGCTCTCGCAGGCGGAAGCGGATGATATCTGCCGCAAGCACAAGCGCTTCATCTCCGGCCTTCCGAACGGACTGCGCGGCAACCTGTCCTGGCGAAACCTGTCGGGGCTCAAGCTGGCGGGGCGCGACCTGACGGGTGCGGACCTGACAGGTGCCCTCCTCTACGGCGCCAACCTGAAGGGAACCCAGCTCGACAATGCCAATCTCTACGGCGCTGACCTCCAGAACGCCGACCTGAGCAAGGCTTCCCTGCGGCGGGCCGACCTGAGGGGCGCCTGCCTGCGCAATGCAAACCTGACCCACGCGGATCTCTTCGAGGCCGACCTTCGGGAAGGCGCCATGGCATTTGGCGACCGGAAACTCGGCCTGCGCATGGTGGAGCATGTCCACCGGACGGAGGACGACCAGGGCCCGAACCTGAGCGGGGCCAATCTGGCGCGGTCCAAGCTTTCCGGCCTTGACGCCGTGCGCTCGGACTTCACAGGCGCTGTCCTGCGGGGTGCGTGTCTTGCGCGGGCCCAGCTCAAGCACTGTATCATGACCGGTGCCGACATGACCGGTGCAGACCTGGCCCAGGCCGACCTGAGGGGTGCCGACCTGCGCGACGTCATCTTGCTGGGTGCCAATACCCAGGCCTGGGATGTCAACAAGGCCGACCTGCGAGGGGCGCTGACGAATGATCCCGACGTTCAGGTCTCGGGCGAGGTCACTCTTGAGGTCCAGGTTCGCGAACATGCGCGCTGGTGCACCTCCGAAGGCACGGCGGGCACGCCCACGGTCTTCGATGGCGTTGACCTCCGGAACCTCAGGAACCTGCGGGGGTACAACTTGACCGCCATCTCTGCCCGGAAGGCCGTCTTCTATGGCCTCGACATGGAGGGTATCCAACTTCAGGGTGCCCGGCTCGAGGGGGCGGATCTTCGCGGCTGCAACCTCAGGCGCGCCGACCTCAGGGGTGCGCGGCTGACTGGCGCCCTGATGGCGGGGGCGGACCTCAGGTCGGCCCGGCTGGAGCCCCTGGTCCTGGAGGATAGCCGCCTGCTGCCCACCGACCTGACCTCAGCCGACCTCCGGCGGGTGAATTTCTCTGGCGCTGACCTGAGGGCGGCCATCCTCAATGATGTCGACCTCCGGCAGGCGGTCCTGACCGACGCCAACCTCAAGGACGCGCAGATGGCGTTCCGGGAAACCTTTGGCCTCAAGGGTGCCCATTAGCCGGAGCCGGCCCGAAAGCAGGGCGGGCGGCGCCTTGCAGCACCGCCCGCCGAAGTCCTTTGGCCGTGCCGCCGGTCAGGCGGCCTTCTCGCCCTCGATGAGGGGGCTGGAGGCGGTGGCGATCTCGATGCGGCGAGGCTTTAGGGCCTCGGGCAGTTCGCGACGGAGCGAGACCGAGAGCAGGCCGTCCGACAGCCGGGCGTCGGTGACCACGACGTAGTCCGCAAGCTGGAACCGACGTTCGAAGTCGCGCTCGGCCAGGCCGCGGTGCAGGAACCGGCGCTCGGCGTCGTTGGCCGTCTTGCGGCCCTGGACCGTGAGCAGGTTCTCCTTCACCTCGACATTCAGCTCTTCCGAGCGGAAGCCGGCGACGGCGATCTCGATTCGGTAGGCGTCTTCGTCGGTCCGCTCGATGTTGTAGGGCGGGTAGCCGGAGGCCTGGTCGACCGTCGCGGTCTCCAGGATCTGTGCCAGGCGGTCGAAGCCGACCACGGAGCGATAGAGGGGGGAAAAGTCGATCGTACGCATGGGAGTTACATCCTTCTTGAGCAAGCAAGGTTGCGGTTTCAGGGTTGGGTCGTGCGTGCGCCGAAGCCTCACGCCACCCAAAAGGCCCGGCCATCCGGCGCCTTCGAGTGAGAGATGGGCACCGTCACCGGCGGTTCAAGAACCCCCGCCCGTGTCGAAATGTTTACAATTTTGAATTGCAACGTCATTCAATGCAGGGGGGAGGACGCCAAATGGATGGACTTGCGGAACTGACTGAAAAGGTGCGCGGGCACTTTCAGGCTGGCGGCGCGGGCCTGGACCGCTCGATTCGCCTGGATCTGCGCGGAGAGGGTGTCATCCGGGTGGAGGGCACCGAGGTCAGCAATACGCTGGATCCGGCGGACCTGGTGATCAGCGTCAGCCGCAAGGACCTGGAGGCCCTCGGCCGCGGGGACCTGAACCCGATGTCCGCAGTCATCACGGGACGGCTCAAGGTCTCGGACATGGGACTGGCCATGTCGCTCATGCCCCAGGTCAAGTCGCTGATCGAAGCCCGAAAAGGAGATGCCTGACATGGACCGTTCAGCTCCCCTGACCGAACTTCCGGATTCGCCCATTCCGCCCAATGGCGGGGCGGAGTGGTTCGAGGGCGGGGATGGCGCGCCCCTCCGGGCGGCGCTCTTCCATCCGCCCGGCCAGATCCGCGGGTCGGTGATCCTGTCCACGGGTCGCACCGAACCCATCGAGAAGTATTTCGAGGTGGTCTGCGACCTCCAGACCCGAGGCTTCGTGGTTCTGGTGAACGAGTGGCGAGGGCAGGGGCTTTCGTATCGCGAACTGCCGGACCGCCTCAAGGGCCACGCGTCCGGCCTTGAGCCCTACCTTTCCGACTATAGCGCGCTGCTCAACGCCTTCGAGGACCGCCTGCCAAAGCCCTGGATCGCCATTGGCCATTCCATGGGCGGCTGCCTGACCCTGACCGCCATGGTGCGCGGCCTCGCGCCCCGCTTCGTCGGCACGGTGTTGAGTGCCCCCATGCTGGGCCTGCGCGTTCCCCTTTTCACCCGCCTTGTGGTCGCCTACCGGATGATGACGGGACATGAGGAAGATTGGGTTCAGCCGCCGAGCGACCCGGTCAACGAGCCCTTCGAGGGCAATGTCCTCACTCATGACCCGGTGCGCTTCAAGCGGGCAAAGGACCTGCTCCGCGCCAATCCCGACCTTGCCCTCTCGTCGCCGACCTGGGGGTGGTTGGACTTCGCCCTGCGCGCGTCGCACTGGGTGTCCCGGGACCGGAACATCTGTCGTCTCATGTTGCCGGTCATCATCGTCTCCGCCGGGCAGGACCAGTTGGTGAAGAACGCCGCCCAGGAGAAGGTCGCGGGCTTTCTACCCTATGGCGTCTTCGCTCCGATCGCCGGTGCGGAGCATGAGATCCTCATGGAGACCGACCCGATCCGCCGCCTGTTCTGGGAAAACTTCGACGGCCTGGCAGGCCGGGTGGCGCCCAAACGCTAGATCCTGTTCCGATAAGTGGGAACCGGTTATCGGATCGAAACAGGATCTAGTCGGCGGCAGGCTCGAGTAAGGGCAGGGCTTCCTCCAGGCAGGACCGGTCGCCTGCAATGGCGATCTGGCCACCCTTGCGGCCGATGGGCTGGCCGTTCCAGTCCGTCACCACGCCGCCGGCCCCGGCCAGAAGCGGGACCGCCGCCTCGATGTCCCAGCATTTGCAGGCCCGGGACTCCACCACGAGGTCAATGCAGCCTGCGGCAACCATGGCGTAGGCGTAGGCGTCACATCCCAGTCGGGTCAGCCGCGCCGCCGCCCGGACCTTTTCCCATGCGGCCCTCTCATCCGTCTCGAAATAGGCCGCAGGATCTGTGGAGGCGATGGTCGCCTCGGAAAGACCGAAGCAGGAACGCACCCGGAGCGGTCGGCTCTCACCGCCCCTGACCAGGCGGGATCCAGTGGGAGACCCCACAAACACCTCCCCCAAATAGGGTTGGCCTATGGTCGACAGGACCGGCTCTCCAAGCCAACGCAGGCTGATCAGGGTGGTCCAGACGGGAAGCCCGGCGATGAAGGCCCGGGTACCGTCAACAGGGTCCAGAACCCAGACGAATTCCTGCTCGGGACGGTCCTCCCCGTATTCCTCTCCGATCACGCCATGCTCTGGAAAGACCTCGGCGAGCCGTTGGCGGATAGCCGCCTCTGCGCCCCGGTCCGCCATGGTGACAGGATCGAAACCGGCGTCTCCACCCTTATCCTCGAGGCCATGCTCCGCCCGGAAGAGGGGCAGGATCACGTCTGCGGAAACCCGGTTGAGATCGAGGATCAGCGGGTCGAGGACCTGGAGGCGTTCGGGAGAGAGCATGTGCCGATCTAGCGCTAACCCTCGAGGATTGTAAGGTGCCGAGGGTCGCTGGAATCCGGGAGGCCCTCAAAGAAGCTGGACAGTGGCGTCTGCATCGCCCGGGCGATCTTCCAGAGCCGCGAGGCGGCAATGCGGTTGGCTCCGCTTTCGTACTTCTGGATCTGCTGGAAGCGAACGCCGCAGGCCTCGGCCAGGTGGTGCTGGGTCATTCCAAGTTCCCGGCGCCGGCGCCGGATCGCCTGACCCAGGTGAGCGTCGATCACAGCATCCGGCGACCGTGTTCCAATCGTCATGTCCTGGCCCTTGTCATGACGTCGTCCCCGGGATGCGGCTCCCGGTTCGCGTTCCAAAATGGGACTTCCTTGCCAGGACGAGCAAACCCTGGGCCAGAGTGCGGATTGGCGCCCGCATCGGCGCTGGTCTAGTCTTGGGCGTGGCGGACCCATCGCAATCTTCCCTGCTCCAGGACCTGGCCTGGCGCCTCGAGGCCCTGGCCTTCGATGCGGTGACCCTTCTCGCGCGGAGCTTCCCGATCGACGCCGTCTCGGATTTCGGCGCGACCCTTGTCGGGTGGCTGGGGCCCCTGACCTCAACGAACCGGGTGGTGGAGACCAATATCCGGATCGCATTTCCCGATCTGGACGACGCCGGGGTCGACCGGCTCGTGAAGGCGCAGTGGCGCGCCCTGGGGCGCTGGGCGGCGGAATTCCCGATCCTCGACAAGATCATCGCCGATCCCGGGCGGGTGGAGGTGGTCAATGGCGAGCGGCTTGCCGCCATCGCCGGCGGTGCGGAGAGCGTCGTCTTCATTTCGGGACACTTTTCGTCGATGGAGATCATGCCGGCGGTAATCATCCAGGCGGGGATCACCTGCCAGATCACCTACCGGGCTACCAACAATCCCCATGTCGACGCCCGCATCCGGAAGAGCCGGTTCCGCTATGGCGTCCGCCTGTTTGCGCCCAAGGGCGGAGACGGTGCCCGGGAGCTGATCCGGGCCCTGGCGCGGGGGGAGTGCGTGGCCCTGATGAACGACCAGAAGTTCAACGGCGGGGTCCTGGCACCGCTCTTCGGCGTCGACTGCCATACGGCTCCGGGCCCCTCGAGCTTTGCCCTTCGCTTCGGGATCCCCCTGACGCCCATGTCGGTCCAGAGGGTGGAGAAGGCTCGCTTCCAGGTGATCGTCCACGAGGACATCCACCTTGAGGAGACCGGCGATCGCAATGCCGACATCGACGCCGGCGTCCGGCGGGTGAACGCCTTCATGGAGGACCGCATCCGGGATCGGCCGGAGGAGTGGTTCTGGGTCCACAAGCGCTGGCCGAACGACATCTACCGTCGCCAGAAGGCCCGAAGGTTCGTGGGGGCCTGAAGACTCAGGGGGGCTGAAGGTTCAGGCGGGCGCCCGGACCCCGAGCAGCAGGGTCGGGTCCAGATGGCGGTCCCGCCACTTCATCCGCCAGCAGAGGTGAGGCCCGGTCGCCCGGCCCTCCATCCCGACCGCGCCGATGACCTCACCGCGCTCGACGTGCTGGCCCGGCCGGACGCCAAGCCGGGACTGGTGCAGGTAGGCGGTGACCAGGCCCTGGCCGTGGTCGATCATCGTCAGCCCGCCCTCGTAGTGGAGTCCGGTCTCGGCAAAGCAGACCCGCCCGGGCGCCGGAGCCAGGATCGGCGTTCCCTTGGGCGCGGCGAGGTCGGCGCCGAAGTGCGGGGTCATGGGCTGACCGTTGAGGATGCGCTGGCCTCCAAAGCGGCCGGACACCCGATAGGTCTTTAGGGGCGGGGAAAATCCCCCGGCGAAATCGTCGGATTCGACCCGGCTGGCCCATCCCTTCGCCTTGCGTTCTGACTCCGCAGCGATTTTGGCGAGCAGGGCCTCGCCTTCCGGCTTCACCTGCTGGGGCGGCAGGCCATTGATGCGCTGGATGTCAAAGCCGCCCGGCGCCACGGCAAGCTGCCGCTCGGCGGTCCGCCCATCCGCCAGGGTTGCCGTGACCTTCGCCGTTGCGGGGCTGTCCCGGTCCAGGCCCACCAGGAAGAGGCCTGCAGGGGAGGCGATGCCCGCCTCACGGCCGTCGATCCGGATCCGGGCGCCGGGAGCGGTCCGGCCGATGAGGGTTCCACCCTGGCGGAGGGCTCCGGCCAGATGAATGTCCAGTCCTGCGGCGCGGGCGGCGACCGGGGCGGCAAGACTGAAGGCGAGGGCACCGCCCAGGACAGTGCGCCGGTCAGCGGAGACAGTCAGGGGTTGCGCTCCCGCCAGCGAGCCAGGGCTTCGCCCGGTCCAGCATAGGCCTCCTGGAACTCCGCGCTCCAGTAGCGCAGGGCCTCCAGGGGAATCCTCAAGCCCGAGACAGAGCAAAGCACGAAGCGTCCTGGACGAACGATCGTGAAGTCGCCATCGCCGTAATGGATGATGGCGAGGTCCTGGCCGCCGGAGGTGTCGGGCGCGTTCATGCTCCCACTCTAGCTTTCCAGGGCGCAGGCGGGAAGGCGCCCGATCAGAAGAGATCGCCTTGCCGGGGCCGGGCGGCCGCAGGCTCGATCACCGCCCCCCGCTCGATGTCTGCGAAGACCAGTTGGACGGGATCTCCTGGCTGCAGGCTCGCGCCCTCGCGGACCAGTCGCCCATCAGCGTGGTGGACCCGGGCGAAACCGCGGTTCAGGGGCGCGCTGGGATCTGCGGACTTCAGCCGGGCGCCGAGGCTCTCGAGCCGCTCGGTGGACCGGGCAAGGCCGCGGGACAGAGCCGGCCCCAGCCGAACAAACAGGCCGTTGAGCCGCTCGGTCTGGAGCTCCCGGGGCCTGTGCAGGAGTCCAGGCCTGAGACGGCCGCCCACGCGGGCCAGGCGGGTTTCATGGACGCCGACATTCCGGGTCAGGGCGGCGCCGAGCCGGTTCCGGGCCAGGCCCAGCCTCTGCTCGGCCAGCTCCACCTGGTCCGGGACGCGGGCAAGACTGCGCCCCAGGACCTCAAGCCGGCCCCTCCGGTCCTCCACCAGCCGGCCGCCCATCCGGTGCATGCGGCCGGAAAGGTCTGCCAGTCCGGCCCGGAGCTCGGAGAGGACGGGCGTGGCGAACTCTGCGGCCGCCGTCGGGGTCGGCGCGCGTCGGTCCGAGACGAAATCGATGAGGGTGGTGTCGGTCTCGTGGCCGACGGCTGAGATCAGGGGAATGCGGCTGGCGGCGACCGTGCGCACAAGGGCTTCGTCATTGAAGGGCCAGAGGTCCTCGACCGAGCCCCCGCCCCGGGCGACGATGACCACGTCCGGACGGGGAACCGCCCCGCCGGGCTCCAGGGCGTCGAATCCCCGCACCGCTGCGGCCACCTGGGCGGCGGCGGCGTCGCCCTGGACCACCACCGGCCAGACCAGGACCTGGCAGGGCCACCGGTCCCGGATCCTGTGCAGTATGTCCCGGATGACCGCCCCCGTGGGGGATGTGATCACCCCCACCACCCGGGGGTAGGCCGGCAGAGGGGACTTGCGGGCGGCCTCGAAGAGCCCCTCCGTGGCGAGCCTGGCCTTGAGCCGCTCCAGCTGGGCGAGGAGGGCGCCGACCCCCGCCGCCGTCATGCTCTCGATGACGATCTGGTACCGGGAGCCCTGCGGGTAGGTGGTGATCCGGCCGGTCACCACGACTTCCAGGCCCTGCTCGGGGCGGACGCTGAGATTGCGGACAGAGCCCTTCCACACGACCCCGTCGATCACCGCCCGCTCGTCCTTGAGCGAGAGATAGACATGGCCATTCGAGTGGAAGGTCACCTTGGACAGTTCGCCCCTGAGGCGGACAAACCCGTAGCGGTCCTCAAGGGTGCTCTTGAGGGCGAAGGCGAGTTCCGAGACGGAATAGGGCCGTGCGTTGTCCGAATCGTCCGCGCTGGCTTCAGGTGTGAGATCGCTCATGTCCGGAAAGGGACGCGCCGGACGACGTCAAGGCAAGCCCCAAGGCTGGCTTTCGATCGCGACGCGCCCCCCATCCCCAACGGATGCCGGACCTAGATGTAGCGCCGGAGGCTGCGGGCCAGTTCGTTGGGCCCCGAGCGCTTCTTCGTCTGGGCCGGTTGGTAGGCGACCCGGGCGTGCTCGACGCAGTAGGGGCTGTCCGAGGCCCTGCGGCCGCAGAAGGTGAATTCGTCGCTGGACGGGTCACCGATGGGCCACTTGCACATGTGGGCGCCCAGGGTGAGGACGGTCGCGACCCCCGGTGCCTCGTCTATGTAGCGGACGGGGGGCTGCGGGGCCGTCGCCGCTGTCGTCATGGCTGGCTGCGAGATCCGGCGCGGCGCGGCCGGGGCGGCGGCTGGACGCGCGGCGCGCGGGGCCTTGAAGACCGGACGCGCAGGCTTCGACGGGGCGGCGCGACCCGAGAGCCCCAGTCGGTGTACCTTGCCGATCACGGCATTACGGGTCACCCCGCCCAGCTGCTTTGCGATCTGGCTGGCGGACAAACCGTCCTGCCAGAGTTTCTTCAGCAGTTCGACACGTTCGTCTGTCCAGCCCATGGTTCGCTCCACCATCCTGTCCGGGTCTCGCGCCAAGCGCCGCCGGGATCAACATCTTGTTCCGGAGCCTTCACCCAACCGCCTCCGTCCACCACATATCGTAACGCGGACTGCCAAGACCACAACTGGCGCCACAGCGTCCATCCACAGAAACAATATATAGATTTCTCGGCGTTGGGGGGGCTGAGCCTCAGATCGCGCAGGCGGATCGGTGTCTCGATCCGGCGCGGCAGCACGCCGGCGGTGCCTTTGCGCCAGGGCGTCGGGTTCGACGAGGGGCTGTTGGGACACGGGCACCTGGGACCTGGCCGGGCAGGTCGAGGCTCGTCCCGCCCCGGGAGACGGCAAGGTCCGACGTGACCGCTTGCGTCCTTTGGCCTCCCGGCGCAAACCTGAGCCATGACTGATGCTGTGCTTCCCTCGTCCCCACCCACTCCACCGGAACCGAGGTCCTACCCCGGCGTGAACTGGGCCGGATTCCGGACCCTCTACCGCCGGGAGATCATGCGCTTCTGGAAGGTGGGCATACAGACCCTGGCCGCCCCTGTGGTGACATCGCTGCTCTACATGATGGTCTTCGTCGTGGCGGCGAAGGGGGCCAGCCCGCCAGTCCGCGGCTACAACTACGGTGCCTTTGTCGCGCCGGGCCTGATCATGATGTCGATCCTCAACAACGCCTTCGCCAACTCGTCCTCTTCCCTCCTGCAGGCGAAGATGAACGGCCTGATCGGCGATTTCCTGACCCCGCCCCTGAGCCCGATCGAGCACGTAGCCGCCTTCGGCCTGGGTGCCGCGACCCGGGGGGTGATGGTCGGGGCCGTGACGGCGGCCGTCGTCGCCCCCTTCGCCCACCTGCCGGTGAGCCACCCCTGGGCCATCCTCTATTTCGGCCTGGGAGCGGCCCTGATCCTGGGCCTGCTGGGCGTCATGGGTGGCCTGTGGAGCGAGAAGTTCGACAACATGGCTGTGGTGACCAACTTCATCATCATGCCCCTGACCTTCCTGTCCGGGACCTTCTACCTGGTCGAGCGCCTGCCGGAGCCCTTTCGGACGTTCAGCCACTTCAACCCCTTCTTCTACCTGATCGACGGGTTCCGATACGGATTCCTGGGATCCGCCGAGGGCTCGGTCCTGGCGGGCGCCGTGATGACTGCCGGACTGGTCCTGGCCTTGGCCAGCGCCTGCCTGTGGATGTTTGACACCGGCTACAAGATCAAGAGCTGAGCCCCGCCAACGTTGACATTCCGGTCCTTCCGAAGGAGAGGGTTTAAACTTCCAATCCCCGTCGTTCTGCGGCGGGGACCTTACGTTTTGGAGGGTTCCCGATCGTGACCCAGAAGACGCAGCCCGAGGGCCTCAACGTTCCCGCCGACCACCTGATGGGCGTGTACAACCGCACGCCCCTGGCGTTCGAGCGAGGCGAGGGCGTGCGTCTCTACACGACCGACGGTGAAGCCTATCTGGACGCCCTGGCGGGGATTGCCGTCAACGCCCTGGGCCACTCCCACCCCAAGCTGATCGCGGCCCTCAAGGCCCAGGCGGACAAGCTCTGGCACGTCTCGAACATCTTCACGATTCCCGAGCAGACCAAGTTGGCCTCGGCCCTGACGGATGCCACCTTTGCTGACGTGGTCTTCTTCACCAATTCGGGGACCGAGGCGGTAGAATGCGCCATCAAGACGGCGCGCAAGTTCCACTGGGCCCGGGGCCAGGAGGCGCGGATCGATATCATCGGCTTCGACGGCTCGTTCCACGGCAGGACCCTGGCGGCGGTGAACGCCTCGGGCAATCCCAGCTATCTGGAGGGCTTCGGTCCCCGCATGCCGGGCTTCCTCCAGCTGGAATTCGGCGACCACGAGGCCCTGAAGGCGGCCCTCGCCTCGCCGACCACCGCGGCGGTGATCCTGGAGCCTGTGCAGGGCGAGGGCGGTGCCCGTTCGGTTCCCGACTCCTGCCTGCGTGAACTGCGCGCCCTGTGCGACCAGTACGGCGTGCTGATGATCCTCGACGAGGTCCAGTGCGGCTTCTCGCGTACGGGCAAGCTCTTCGCCCATGAGTGGGCCGGGATCGAGCCCGACATCATGGCCGTAGCCAAGGCCCTGGGCGGGGGCTTCCCCATCGGGGCCTGCCTGGCCACCGCCCGGGCGGCCGCAGGGATGACGCCCGGCTCCCATGGCTCGACCTATGGCGGCAACCCCCTGGCCATGGCGGTGGGCCTGGCGGCGGTTCAGGAGCTGTGCTCGCCGGCCCTGCTGGACCATGTCGCCGAGGTCTCCGGCTATTTCACCCAGCAGCTGGAGGGCCTTCAGGCGCGCAACCCGGACGTGATCGAGGAGATCCGCGGCCGGGGCCTGCTGATCGGCCTGAAGCTCAAGACCCCCAACCGCGACTTCATGCAGCACGCCCGGGACGAGAAGCTGCTCATCGCCGGCGGCGGCGACAACTGCGTGCGGCTCCTGCCGCCCCTGGTCATCTCGGTCGACGAGGTGCGCGAGGTGGTGGAGAAGCTTGAGCGGGCCTGCGCCCGCGCCCGCGGCGCCTGAGGCGGCCCGCCATGCCGCCCGAGGAGGGAGCCATGAACCCCGCCGTCCGTCACTTCCTGGACCTATGGTCCCTGGAGGCTGCGACCCTTCGCCAGATTCTTGATGACGCGGCGGCCCGCAAGGCCGCGCGCGTCGGCTGGACCCAGGGGCGCGTCGACGCGGACGCACCCGCCCGTGAGCGCACCCTGGCCATGATCTTCGAGAAGAACTCGACGCGGACGCGGTTCTCGTTCGATGCGGCCATGCGCCAGTTGGGCGGAGACGTGATCATCTCAACGGCCGCCGACATGCAGCTGGGCCGGGGCGAGACCATCGCCGACACCGCCCGGGTCCTGTCCCGAATGGTCGACGCCGTCATGCTCAGGTCGAACCGCCACACCGACCTCGAGGACCTGGCCGCCCACTGCGCCGTGCCGGTCATCAACGGCCTGTCGGACACCGGCCATCCCTGCCAGATCCTGGCCGACCTGATGACTTTCGAGGCCCATCGCGGCCCGGTCGCGGGGCGGACCCTGGCCTGGGTGGGCGATGGCAACAATGTCTGCGCCAGCTTCATCCATGCTGCGCCCCTGCTGGGCTACCGTCTCAACATCGCCTGCCCGGAAGACTATGCCCCTGACCCGGCGGACCTGGCGCGGGCAGCGTCCCTGCAGGGCCAGGTCTCGGTCACCCGGGACCCCCGAGAGGCCGTCGCCGGGGCCGACTGCGTGATCACCGACACCTGGGTCTCCATGGGGGACACCGACAAGGCCGAGCGCATGGCGGCCCTGGCGCCCTTCCAGGTGGACGAGGCCCTCATGGGCCTGGCCCACCGCGAGGCGGTCTTCCTGCACTGCCTGCCCGCCCACCGGGAGGAGGAGGTGACTTCCGCCGTGATCGACGGACCCCGGTCGCGGATCTGGGAGGAGGCCGAGAACCGGATCCACGCCCAGAAGTCGGTCCTGGCCTGGTGCTTTGGCGCGATATGAGCGGCGGGATATCCCTGCAGGTGGTCGACGAGGACCGCGTCTTTCCCTTCCAGATCGAGGGCGAGGCGGTGCGCGGCCGGCTCGTTCGCCTGGGCGGTGCGGTGGACGAGATCCTGTCGGCCCACAACTATCCGGATCTGGTCGCCAACCTGCTGGGCGAGACCTGTGCCCTGGCCGCCCTGGTGGGCTCGAACCTGAAGTTCGAGGGCCGGTTGATCGTCCAGGCCCAGGGGAATGGGCCGGTCCGCTACGTGGTCTGCGACTACGATACCGCCGGAACCCTTAGGGGCTATTGCCGCTTCGACCCCGAGGCGATCGCCATCCTCGCCGCCGGCTTCCAGCGCCCTGGCGCCCGGACCCTGCTGGGCGACGGCCTCTTCATGATGACGGTGGACCAGGGCCCCGACATGGACCGCTATCAGGGGGTGACGGCCATCGAGGGCGAGACCCTGGCCCTCTGCGCCGAGCAGTACTTCGCCCAGTCCGAGCAGACGCCGACGCGAGTCCGGCTGGCGGTGGGGCAGGCCGACCTCGGGGAGGGTCCCCGGTGGCGGGCTGGCGGCGTCCTGATCCAGAACATCGCCGGCGACGACGCCCGGGGCTCCACCGAGGAGCCCTGGCGGCGCACCGAGGCCCTGTTCGAGACCCTCGGCGAGGATGAACTCATCGACCCCCTCCTGCCCGCCGGCGAGCTCCTATTCCGCCTCTTCCACGAGGACGGCGTGCGTGTCTTCGACCCCCAGGCGCTCATGGCCGCCTGCCGCTGCTCACAGACGCGGATCCTCGGCCTGCTGGCCTCGTTCAGCGCCGAGGAGCGCCAGGACATGGTGGAGGCGGATGGCCGGATCCGGGTGTCCTGCGAGTTTTGCTCGCGGGTCTACGAGGCCCTGCCTTCGGATCTGGACGGAGACGGCGCCTGACTCGGTGACGCCGGTTCCCACCCGCGGATTTCGGCGCCATGCTGCCTTCCCAAGGAACGGGAGGACGCCATGACCCTGCACACCAAGCTCTGTGACCTTCTCGGGGTGAAGCATCCCGTCATGCTGGCCGGTATGGGCGGGGTCTCCTATGCCGAGCTCGCCGCCGCTGTGACCAATGCCGGCGGCTATGGCGTGCTGGGCATGGCCGGCCAGGGGCCGGATTTCATCCGCGACCAGATGCGCAAGGTACGCAGCCTGACCGATGGCCCCTTTGGCGTCGACCTGCTGGCCGCCTCGCCGGAGAGCCTGACCGCCGCCGTTGACGTGATTATCCAGGAGGGTGCCTCGTCCTTCGTGGCGGGCCTGGGCATACCCATGCCGATCCTGGACAAGCTCAAGGCGGCGGGCCTCACGGTCATGGTGGTCTGCGGCGCGGTGAAGCATGCCGTCAAGGCCGAGCAGGCGGGCTGCGATGCGGTCATCTGCCAGGGTGGCGAGGGCGGGGGGCATACCGGCCTGGTCGGCGGCCTGCCCCTGATCGCCCAGACGGTGGAGGCGGTGAAGATTCCGGTGGTCGGCGCCGGCGGCATCTATGACGGCCGGGGCCTGGCTGCCGTCCTGGCCCTGGGGGCGGTGGGGGTCTGGGTCGGTACCCGTTTCATCGCCTCCCCCGAGGCCCACGCCGGCGACCTCTACCGGCAGACCATCGTGGAG
>NZ_JBAXIM010000025.1:0-23183 GCF_037138395.1 Phenylobacterium sp. | reverse complement strand
CCTCGGACACCCAGGGGGTGCTCGACGGCGACCTCGACACCTTCATGGGCGCGAGTCTGGCCCAGCGGGTGGGGGTCACCCGGGAGGAGTGAGGTCCTAGGTCGACGGGGTCGCGGCAGGGGCAGGGGCAGCGGTGGGGGCAGGCGACGGTGCGACCTCTGCCTTCGGCCTCTGGAGCTTGATGCTGCGGCCCTCGAACGAGGCGCCTGGCTCGATGGCCAACTGCTCGGCGGTGATGTCGCCCTCGACACTCGCCGTGCTGTGAAGGCGCACCTGCTTGGCTGTAATCCCCCCGGCGATGCGCCCCCGGACCTCGGCGGTCTCGGCGACCACCTGGCCTTCGACCCTTCCCGTCTCCCCGATGGTCAGCCTCTCGACTCTCACATCACCGCGCACCAGTCCGTCGATCTGGACCTCGCTGTCGCTCTGTACCGAGCCTTCGATGATCAGGTTCTGGGCCAGGATAGAGGCTGGCCGGGCCCGGTTACGGGCCGTCGCCTCGGCACCCGGGGCCGGAGAGGCCAGGGGGTTGATCTCGGGAGCCGGGGAGATCCGGTTATCCGGCTTGGGTGCTGGCTTGCTGAACATTCTCACCTGCGCGGATGAAACGATAGGGGTTTACCGCCCGGCCGTTGAGCCAGATCTCGTAGTGGAGGTGGGGACCCGTGGACCTGCCGGTACTGCCAAGGGCGCCGACCCTCTGGCCCACGGCGACCCTTTGGCCAGGGGACACGGAGATCGCCGACAGATGGGCGTAGCGGGTTTTGAATCCCCGCCCGTGGTCGATCTCGATCGTGTTGCCGTACCCCGTCCGGATGCCGGTGAATGACACGACCCCCGGGGCGGTCGTGAGGACCGGGGAGCCAAATGCGGATACGAAATCGAGGCCGGAGTGGAAGGCCGGGCGGCCCGTGAAGGGATCGAAGCGGACGCCAAAGCTGCTGGTTGTACGGGCGCTGACCTGGGGTTGGGCAAAGGGGAGTTGACTGGCGGCGTCGGACAGGGCGTCCGCAGTGGACAGGTTCTCTGCCGCGCTCTGGATGCGCGCCGCAAAGCGCTCGTCGACATCCAGCACCGCGGCAAGGGCCCGGGAGTCGCGTCCCTCGAGGAGGGGCCCCCCTGACGCCGTGGGTGAGGCGAAGCTGGACGGGGAGAGGCCCGCAAGGCGGAAGGCCAGGCGCAGTCGGTCGGCTCTTCCCCGGGCATAGTCGTTGGCGGCGTCGGCGAGCCGCTCCTGGTTGGCCTGGACCCCGGCTATGCGCTCGACCGGGCTTGCATCCGCATTCGGACCGCCCCGGAGCGCAGGCGACAGCGCCGCCATGGCGCCAGGCTCGCCGCGAAGGTCGGTGAGGAGCAGGGCGAGGGCCAAGTGACGCTTCTCGATCGTTTCCGCGAGGCCGCCAAGGCTGGCATCAGAGGCGTTCAGCTGGGCAACGGCGCTGTTCAGCCTGGCCTCGCGATCGGCCACCCAGCGCTCGGACCGGGCCTGCATCCGGGCCAGCTCGCGGTCACTCCGCGACTGGGTAAAGGCACCGACCGCTATAGCGATCGAGGACGTGGCAATCCAAACGATGGCACCGAGCACGATGGCCGCAAAGAACATCTGCCGACCTGGTGACAGGACGACCCCCTTCATCTCTCCGCCGGAGCGAAGATAGAGGTGGCGTTCAGGGAATAGGGCCTGGATCAAGCCGCGGATTTGCGCGATGCGCGTCATGCTCACCTAGCCAATAGCCGATGGGGACGCTGTTATTGTCTATCCGGGACCCAGCTGGCAACCCGATGATTCGCCGGGGGCTTCCGGTCAGAGGCCCTGGGCGGCCTTGAGGACCTCCGTGGCGTGGCCGGGAACCTTCACCTTCCGCCAGATCCTGCGGATTTCACCCTCCGCCCCGATCAGGAAGGTCGAGCGTTCGATGCCCATGTATTTGCGTCCGTACATGCTCTTCTCGACCCAGGCGCCATAGGCCTCGACCACAGAGCCTTCCGGGTCTGAACCCAGGGGAACCTTCAGGTCGTATTTGGCGATGAACTTGCCATGGCTGGCGACGGTATCCTTGGAAACGCCAAGGACGATTGCACCCGCGGCTGCGAACTCGCCGGAGAGGGCCGAGAATTCCTGCGCTTCCTTGGTGCAGCCCGAAGTGTCGTCCTTGGGATAGAAGTAGATGACCAGGGTCTTCCCAGCGAAGTCGGACAGCCGCACGGGGCCGTCGGCGCCTGCAAGTTCAAAGCCCGGCGCCTTGGCGCCCGCGGTGAGTTCCGTCATCTTTCCCTCCTCAGGGCTCCACGACCAGGCGAACCCGGCGCTTACCCGATCTCAGCTCGGCCTCGCCAGGCGGCAGTTCGGCAAAGGCTGCTGGATCCGAGACCTTCTCGCCCTGGATCCGGAAGCCGCCGTTTGCAATCTGCTTGCGCGCCTCGGAGTTCGAAGCGGCAAAGCCGACCGCCACCATCAGGCCAGCGTGGGACATGGCGGCGAGGTCCGAGGCTTTCAAGGCCAGGGTGGGCATGTCAGCGGACAGGCCACCGGCTTCGAAGGCCACCCGGGCGGCCTCTTCCGCCGCCGCCGCAGCCTCGGCGCCGTGCAACATGGCCGTCGCCTCGGTCGCCAGGACCTTCTTGGCCTCGTTGATTCCGGAGCCCGTCAGCGCCTCCAGCCGGGCGATGTCCTCGAGGGGCAGGTCGGTGAAAAGCTTCAGGAACCGTCCGACGTCGGCGTCCTCGGTGTTCCGCCAGAACTGCCAGTAGTCATAGGGGGCCAGCATGTCGGCGTTCAGCCAGACCGCTCCCGAGAGCGTCTTGCCCATCTTCTGGCCCGAGGCAGTGGCGAGCAGGGGCGTGGTCAGGCCAAAGGCCTGCTTCTGGTCGACACGGCGGATCAGCTCCACCCCGTTGAGGATGTTGCCCCATTGGTCCGACCCGCCCAACTGCAGCTGGCAGGCGTACTTGCGCTCCAGTTCCAGGAAGTCTGTGGCCTGCATGAGCATGTAGTTGAACTCGAGGAAGGTCATGGGCTGCTCACGCTCGAGGCGCAGCCGGACGGAGTCGAAGGTCAGCATGCGGTTGATGGTGAAGTGCACGCCGTAGTTCCGCAGGAACTCGACATAGCCCAGCTTGTCGAGCCAGTCGGCGTTGTTCACCATGATGGCGTCGGTCGGGCCGTCGCCGAAGGCCAGGAAGCGGGCGAACACGGTCTTGATGCTGTCGATGTTGGCCTGGATCTTCTCCTCGGTGAGGAGGGGCCGCGACTGGTCCTTGTCGGTGGGATCGCCCACCTTGGTGGTGCCTCCTCCCATCAGGACGATGGGTTTGTGGCCCGCCTGCTGCAGGCGGCGCAGCATCATGATCTGGATCAGGCTGCCCACATGCAGGCTTGCCGCCGTGGCGTCGAAGCCGATGTAGCCCGTGACGACCCCAGCCCTGGCGGCGGTGTCCAGTTCCTCCGGATGGGTGATCTGGTGGAGGTAGCCGCGCGCCTGCAGGGTTCGCAGCAGGTCGGACTTGAACTCGGCTTGGGGGGTCATGGTCGGCTCCGGGAGGCTCGGGCGGGCCGGCGCCGTCTCCAGAGCGCGCCGGCCGGGGAAGGCGGCGCGAAAAGTCTCACGCCGTCGTCAGGGGCGGCGGTAATAGGACCGGGTCTGGGCGAGGGTCTGAAACACGCCGCTGGCCTAGGCTCCGACGTCGTGGCAGTCAAGCACCATGCGTGTTCTCGGCTTCATGACCGGCACCTCCCTCGACGGGATCGACATGGCGATCCTGGAGACCGACGGGGAGACCCTGCAAGGCTTCGGCCCAGCCGCCGAGGCGCCCCTGCCAGACCCCCTGAGGGCGCTCCTCGGGCGCACGATCGGGGTCGCTCTACAGCATCCCCGGGGGGCTCCTGAGCCCCCTGTCTTCGCAGAAGCCGCCCGGGCGGTCGCCCAGGCGCACTTCGAGGCCGGCGGGGCCTTTCTCCGGTCCTGTGGGCTGGCCTGGTCAGACCTGGACCTGATCGGCATGCACGGCCAGACCGTCCTGCACGAGCGACCCTCCCAGGGACGCCCAGGACGCACCCTTCAACTGGGTGACGGCGACTGGCTGGCCCGGGCCACAGGGGTTCCCGTGGCCTTCGATTTCCGCTCGGCCGACGTGGCTGCGGGCGGGGAGGGTGCCCCGCTGGCGCCGGTCTATCACATCGCCCGGGCGGCCGCCTCGGGCCTGCCGGCGCCCCTGGCAGTGCTCAATGTCGGCGGTGTCGCCAACCTCACCTGCTGGGCGGGGGGCGACAGGGTCGCAGCCTTCGACACGGGACCCGGCAACGGCCTGATCGACCAGGTGGTTCAGGCGCGCACCGGTGACCGGTTCGATCGCGATGGGCAGCTGGCGCGCGCGGGGAGGGTGGTACCTGAGGTGCTGGCGCGCCTGCTCGACCACCCCTACTTCACCGAGCCGCCGCCCAAATCCCTGGACCGGTACGATTTCTCGCCGGGTCCCACAGACGGGTTGGCCCTGGCCGATGCTGTGGCCACCCTGACCGCCTTCACCGCCGAGTCGGTTGCGCGGGGGTTCGGCTTGGTCGACATCCGGCCGGCCAGCCTCGTCGTCACGGGCGGGGGTCGGCGCAACCCCGCCCTGATGGAAGCCCTGGCGGGCCGTCTGTCCTGCAAGGTGGCGGACGTGGAGAGCGTCGGCTGGCGTGGCGACGCCCTTGAGGCAGAGGCCTTCGCCTTCCTGGCCGCGCGATGCGCCCAGGGATTGCCAATCTCATTCCCGGGCACCACCGGGGTTGAACGCCCGATGACAGGCGGCCGGATCGCCGCCCCCAGAGCCTAGTTGCCTGCGTCGAGGCGCCGGTCGAGATAGGCACCCACCCGGGACTCGACCTCGGGAAGATGCTCGGTCCAGAAGTGGCTGGCGCCGTCTACGACGTCGTAATCGATGACGATGCCCTTCTGGGTGCGCAGCTTGGAGACGACCTTCTCGACCTCCTGGGGCGGGGTGACGGCGTCGGCACTGCCATGCAGCATCAGCCCGGAGGCCGGGCACGGAGCGAGGAAGCTGAAATCGTACATGTTGGTAGGCGGCGAGACCGAGATGAATCCGTCGGTCTCAGGACGGCGCATCAGAAGCTGCATGCCGATCCAGGCCCCGAAGTCGAAGCCCGCGACCCAGCACTGGCTGGCCGACGGGTTCGTGACCTGCAGCCAGTCCAGGGCCGTCGCTGCGTCCGCCAGCTCGCCGATGCCGGAATCAAACTCACCCTGGCTGCGCCCGACACCCCGGAAATTGAAGCGCAGGACCGAAAAGCCGCGCTTCATGAACAGGTGGAACAGCTGGACAGAAACCGGATGGTTCATCTGGCCGCCGGCCCGGGGGTGCGGATGCAGGATCAGGGCGATCGGTGCATTCTCGGTCTTGCCGGCCGTGTAGCGGCCTTCGATACGCCCGGCTGCGCCGGTCAGAACCACCTCTGGCATCTCGCCTCCCTAAAGATGGAGCCCGAATAGTTGACTATCGCGCTTGGTCTTCCTAGATCGCAGGCGTCGACCCTTGGCCGTCCCCGCGAGAAGCGGCGGCTTTAGCACAGGGGCCGGCGCCACGGCTCGAAAAAATGCGAATTGGCTGAGGTCGGGACATGCGTCTGAGCACCAAAGGACGATACGCCGTCATGGCGATGGCGGATCTGGCGCGCCGGCAGGCGGAATCGGCGGAGCGCGCTGTCTCGCTTTCGGACATCGCTGCCCGGCAGGAGATATCTCTGTCCTATCTCGAGCAACTCTTCGCGCGTCTGCGCCGCCGCGGCCTGGTCCAGAGCCACCGGGGCCCCGGTGGCGGCTATCGGCTGGCGCGGTCCGCAGTCGAAACCAATATCGCCGAGATCGTACTGGCGGTGGACGAGCCTCTCAGGGCGACCCGCTGCGAGGCCCAAACGCCTGGCTGCATGCTCAATGGGGAGCGTTGCCTCACCCACGACCTTTGGGAGGAAACCGGCAGGCAGATCGAGGCCTGGCTGGCTTCGGTTTCCCTCGACGACGTGATCGCCGGACGCGTTGGTGCCCGAAAGGCGGCGGCATGACCGCCCCTGGGACCTATCTCGACCACTGCGCCAGCTCTCCCCTGCGCCCCGAGGCGCGGATTGCGATGACCGCCGCCTTCGAGCTCACCGGCAATCCGAGTTCCGTGCATGCGGACGGCCGGGCTGCGCGCGCCCTTCTCGAGGCGGCACGCGCCCAGGTGGCTGTCCTGGCGGGTGCACCCCTAGCGGGCGTGACCTTCACCTCGGGCGGGACCGAAGCCAATGTCCTGGCCCTGCGCAGCGCCCTGGCCGCGGGTGCCCGCCGGCTCCTGATCTCGGCCATCGAGCATGACTGCATCCGCGAGACCGCCCTGGCTTCCGGCGTCGACGTCGTGCAGATCCCGGTTAGCCGGGAGGGGGTCGTCGACCTGGACGCCCTCGACGGCGCCATCGCCGCACAGCCTATGTCTGCGGGCCCGGTCTTTGTCGCCCTCATGGCGGCTAACAATGAGACCGGCGTGATCCAGCCGACCCGGGAGGCTGCGGAACGGGTGCGGGCGGCGGGGGGATGGCTCCATGTCGATGCCGTGCAATCGGCGGGTCGGCGTCCTTCAGGTCTCGAGGCGCTGGGCGCCGACAGCCTCGCCCTTTCCGCCCATAAGCTCGGCGGGCCCCAGGGGATCGGTGCCCTGGTCGCCGGACCCCGGACCCGGATTGTCCGCGACCTACCGGGCGGTGGGCAGGAACATGGCCGCCGAGCCGGGACCCAGAACCTCATCGGCGCTGCGGGGTTTGGCGCGGCTGCGCAGGCCTCTGTAATCCGTCGCGATCTCCGGGCAGGCCGTGACGAAGCGGCCACAGCCATGGTCAGGGCAGGGGCGATTGTCATCGGCGCCGGGGCCGAACGGCTTGACGACGTCCTCTGCATCGCCGCGCCCGACTTCGCCTCAGAACTCCAGGTCATGGGCCTGGACCTGGCTGGGGTCCGGGTCAGCGCTGGCGCGGCGTGCTCGAGCGGCAAGGTCCAGGCGAGCCACGTACTGGGGGCCATGGGCCTTGGCGACCTCGCTGGCTGCGCCATACGCCTCAGCGGGGGCTGGTCGACCACCGCCGAGGACTGGCGGACCGCCGCCGCCGCCTGGATCGATCTTTATACCCGGCTGGCGTCCCGCCGCCGGCCTGTTGCGGCCTGAGGAGCAGATAGATGACCGCCGTCAAGGACACGGTCGAACAGGTTGCCGGGCTCGAAAAGTACGAGCACGGCTTCGTAACCGACATCGAACAGGAATTCGCCCCTCGCGGGCTGAACCGGGACACGGTGGCCTTTATCTCGGCCAAGAAGGACGAGCCGGAGTGGATGCTCGCCTGGCGGCTGGAGGCCTTCGAGCGCTGGAGTGCGATGGAATCGCCGGACTGGGCCCGGGTCAGCTTCCCGCCCATCGACTACCAGGACGCGACCTATTACGCGGCGCCCCGGACCGGAGGCGGGCCCTTGAGCCTGGACGAGGTCGATCCTGAACTGCTGAAGACCTACGAGAAGCTGGGCATTCCCCTTCGGGAGCAGGAGGTCCTCGCGGGCGTGGTGGGTGCACCGCGCTACGCCGTCGACGCGGTCTTCGACTCCGTCAGCGTGGTCACCACCTTCAAAAAGGAACTGGCTGAGGTTGGGGTCATCTTCTGCTCCATGAGCGAGGCCGTGCGCGAGCACCCGGAGTTGGTCCGAAAGTACCTGGGCACCGTCGTGCCGGTGACGGATAACTTCTTCGCCTGCCTGAATTCGGCAGTCTTTTCAGATGGAAGCTTCGTCTACGTCCCACCCGGCGTGCGCTGCCCCATGGAGCTGTCCACCTATTTCCGGATCAACGCCGCGGGCAGCGGGCAATTCGAGCGGACCCTGATCATCGCCGACAAGGGCGCCTACGTTTCCTACCTCGAGGGCTGCACGGCGCCGATGCGGGATGAGAACCAGCTCCACGCCGCCGTGGTCGAGCTCATCCTCCTTGAGGACGCCGAGATCAAATACTCCACGGTCCAGAATTGGTACCCGGGCGACCCGGAGACCGGCAAGGGGGGTATCTACAACTTCGTGACCAAGCGCGCAGACTGCCGTGGCGACCGGTCGCGGGTGTCCTGGACCCAGGTGGAGACCGGGTCGGCTATCACCTGGAAATATCCGTCCTGCGTCCTTCGTGGCCGGGAGAGCGTGGGTGAGTTTTACTCCATCGCCATCACCAATGGCCGCCAGCAGGCCGACACCGGCACCAAGATGATCCACCTGGGAGAAGGCACGCGCTCGCGGGTCATCTCAAAGGGCATCAGCGCCGGACGGTCTTCCAACACCTACCGGGGGCTGGTGTCCGCCCATCCCAAGGCGAAGGGCGCGCGCAACTTCACCCAGTGTGACAGCCTGCTCATCGGCAAGGCCTGCGCCGCTCACACGGTTCCCTATATCGAGGCGCGAAATGGCGCCTGCACCTTCGAGCACGAGGCGACCACCACCCGGCTTTCGGAGGACCAACTCTTCTATGTCCAGCAGAGGGGGCTCTCCGAGGAGGAGGCCGTCCAGCTTCTGGTCAACGGCTTTGTCCGCGAGGTCCTGCAGGAACTTCCGATGGAGTTCGCGGTCGAGGCCCAGAAACTTGTGGCGATCTCATTGGAAGGCAGCGTGGGATGACCCGGACAACCCTTACCCAGAGCCTCTCCCTGCGCCAAGCCTACAAGGCCGAGATCGACCGCCGGGAGGGCGACAGGCTCGACCGGGAGGCAAAGGAGCGCGCCCAGCAGGAATCGGATCATGCGGCGGCCACCGCGCTCTTCGCAGCTCTCGAGGGCGATCCTGATTTCCTGAGCGAACATGGCCTGCACCTTGACCGCACCCGGTACGCAGTCATCCTGGACCACAGGGATTTCCGGCTCCGCGCCTATTTCGAGGCCGAGGAGGCCAGCGTGACTTCCGCCGACCGGCGCACGGCGACCACGCCGACGGCAGCGCCCCGAAAGCAGGCCATGGCGGCCTCCGTGGAAGAAGCCCTGATCCTCCTCGCCCAGTTCCTTGCTGACGAGACCCCATAATGCTGAGCCTGCGCAATCTTCACGCCCGGGTGGGCGAACGCGAGATCCTGAAGGGGCTCAGCCTCGAGATCCCCGCTGGGGAGGTCCATGCCATCATGGGCCCCAATGGCGCCGGCAAGTCGACCCTGTCCTATGTGCTCACCGGACGGCCGGGCTACGAGGTCACCTCAGGCGCGGCCGAACTGGAAGGGGTTGATCTCCTGACACTGGCTCCCGACGAAAGGGCGGCTCGGGGACTCTTCCTGTCCTTCCAGTATCCCCTTGAAATACCAGGAGTGCCGGCGTTGACCTTCATCCGGACCTCGGTCAATGCGCAGCGCAAGTCGCGGGGTGAGGCGGAGATGTCGGCGCCCGACTTCCTGAAACGGGCCCGGGCCTGCGCTGCAGACCTGAAGATGGACTTCGACATGCTCAAGCGCCCCCTCAATGTCGGCTTCTCGGGGGGCGAGAAGAAGCGCATGGAAATCCTGCAGATGGCGCTGCTATCGCCACGCTTCATGATCCTGGACGAGACCGATTCCGGCCTCGACATCGACGCCCTGCGGATTGTCTCAGAGGGTGTGAACGCCTTGCGCAGCCCCGACCGCAGCCTGCTTGTCATCACCCATTACCAGCGCCTGCTGGACTATATCCGACCGGATCGTGTCCATGTCCTCGCGGGTGGGCGGATCGTGGCCAGCGGTGGGCCTGAACTCGCCCACGAGCTCGAGCGGGACGGTTACGACAAGTTCGCGAGGGCTGCGTGAACCTGGTTGAGGCCATCCGGCTGCGGGATTCCTCCCGGCTGCCCTCGCGGCGTGATGAGGACTGGCGCTGGACGGACCTCCGGGGCCTTGTCCGGACCTTGCCGGAGGCCTCGCCAGTGCTGGATTCCAGCCGGCTTGGGCCTGGTCCCTTTGCGGGTATCTGCGAGACGGTTGTGACCCTCGCGAACGGCGTGGGGCCCGGTGCAATCGAGGTCTCTGCTGGTGAAACCCGGACGCTTGAGCTCCGAAATGTTGCCTGCGGCGAGGGTTCACATGCGGCCCACCTCCGGATCACGGTCGCCGCCGGGGCCCGCCTGACCCTTCTGGAGTCCCATGAAGGCGATGGTGGTGGGCTGTCCTTGCTCTCCCTCGAGGTCGACCTGGCTTCAGGCGCATCGTGCGAGCGCCTGGTCATCGCCGATGGCGGCGCCGACGCGATCTCCCTGGTGGACGCCGATGTCCGGCTCGGGGCCGGAGCGGAATGGGGCCAGACCCTTCTGACCAACGGGGCCCGCCGCCAGAGGCTGGAGACCCGGGTTCTCAATCCTGGCGAAGGCGCCAGCGTGCGCCTCGACGGGGTCTATGTCCTTTCTGGCCGCAGCCACGCGGACCTGACCTCCAGCGTCAAGCATTCCGGTCCCCAGGGCCAGACTGTCCAGCTCACCCGGGGCGTGGTCGACGACCAGGCCCGGGCTGTCTTCCAAGGGCGGATCACAGTCGAGGTTGGCGCCGATGGAACCGATGCGCGGATGGCGCACAACGCCCTGATCCTGTCAGACCGCGCCGAGGTGGACGCCCGTCCGGAGCTTGAGATCTATGCGGACGACGTGGCCTGCGCCCATGGGGCCACGGTTGGTGCCCTGGACGCTGAGTTGCTCTTCTACATGCGTCAGAGGGGGCTTCCCGAGGCGGAGGCCCGGTCCCTGCTCCTGGCGTCCTTCCTCGGCGAGGTCATCGACCGCATCCAGTGTGCCGCCGCCGCCGGGCGCATGCGGGCCTGGCTGCACGGGCGCATAGGAGGATCTGTGGAATGACCTTCGATCCCCAGTCCATCCGGTCGGAATTCGCGATCCTCTCGCGGTGCATCGGCGACCGTCCCCTTGTCTACCTCGATAGCGCCGCCTCGGCCCAGAAGCCCGAGATTGTGATCCAGGCCATGACGGACCTGATGCGTCACAGCTATGCCAATGTGCACCGCGGCCTGCACACACTTGCGAATGAAACGACTCAACTCTATGAAAACGCGAGAGAAAATATTGCCAGGTTCATTGGTGCGGCAGCGTCTGAGATCGTCTTCACCCGAGGCGCCACAGAAGCCCTGAACCTGGTGGCTGCTGGCCTTGGGGCCGGGATGTCGGAGGGCGACGAAGTCCTTCTGACGGAGATGGAGCACCACGCCAACATCGTGCCCTGGCACTTCCTGCGGGAGCGCAAGGGGGTGGTGCTTCGGTTCGCTCCCATCTTGGAGGACGGTGCCCTGGACCTCCAAGCCCTGGAGCGCATGATCTCGCCGCGCACCCGGGTCATCTCGCTTGTCCACATGTCCAATGTCCTCGGGACAGTAAATCCTGTGGCGAAGGTTGCCGCCCTGGCCCGTGCCGCCGGTGCGATAACCGTGGTGGATGCCTGCCAGTCCGTCGCCCATGCGCCTCTGGATGTGGCCACACTCGGCGCCGACTTCGTCGCGTTTTCCGGGCACAAGCTCTACGGGCCAACGGGAATTGGGGTCCTGTGGGGAAAACCCGAGCGTCTTGCCGCCCTTCCGCCCTGGCAGGGCGGTGGCGAAATGATCGACCGGGTGGACTTCGACCACATCACCTATGCCGAGCCGCCCCTCCGGTTCGAGGCTGGAACGCCCGCGATCATCGAGGCCATCGGGCTGGGTGCCGCCGTCAAATGGCTGGAAGGTCTTGATCGTCCCGCCATCGCCGCGCACGAGCATGCACTCTATGAGGCAGCGGCAGCCGGACTATCCGCCATTCCTGGCGCCAGGATCCTGGGCACGACGCAGGACAAGGGTGCGATTCTCAGCTTCACCCTTGAAGGTGCCCACGCCCACGACGTCGCCCAGCTGCTTGACCGCTACGGCGTGGCGGTGAGGGCTGGAGCCCATTGCGCCGAGCCCCTGATGCGCAGGCTGGGCGTGAGCTCCAGCCTGCGCGCCTCCTTCGCCCTCTACAACACCCGCCAGGAGGTCGACGCCTTCCTGGACGCCCTGGATCGAACCCGGACCTTCTTCACATGAGTGCAAATCCCGAAGAGACGAACGGCGCCCTGAGCCCGTCAGAGCTTGACCGCTTCACAGACCTCCTGATCGAGGCCTTCAAGACGGTGTTCGACCCGGAAATTCCGGTCGACATCTACGAGCTTGGCCTCATCTACAAGGTAGACGTGTCGGATGACCGGGACGTCGCAGTCGACATGACCCTTACCGCCCCGGGCTGCCCTGTCGCGGGCGAGATGCCTGGTTGGGTCGAGGATGCGGTCCGGAATGTTCCGGGGGTGAGGGCTGTCAAGGTCGACCTGGTCTTTGATCCGCCCTGGGACCCTTCCCGGATGTCGGATGAGGCCAAGCTTCAATTAAACATGTTCTGAGCCCATATAGACGCCATGACCCTTGAAACCATCTCCATCACGCCCCGCCCGCGCCGACCCCGCCCCCAGGTGGTTGCCCTGTCACCTGCCGCTGCGGAGCGGGTGAGGGAAATCATCGCGCGTTCTGAACACCCCGTCGCCGGACTGCGGGTCGGCGTGCGCAATGGCGGCTGCGCCGGGCAGGAATACGTCCTGGACTATGCGGAAGTCGCGGATCCGCTTGACGAGGTCGTCGTGGACCAGGGCGTGACAGTCCTGGTCGAGCCGTCGGCCGTACTGTTCCTGCTGGGAACCGTGATCGACTACGAGGTCACCCGGCTGTCCGCCAAGTTCGTTTTCCGCAACCCCAATCAGACCGATGCTTGCGGCTGCGGCGAGAGCGTAACCATCCAGCCGGCAGAAGCCCCAGACGCCTGAAGCCCCTACTTGCGGCTGAAAACCGCGACGCGCTTCTGGAGGAAGGCCAGGACACCCTCGCGGAAGTCGGACGTCCGGCCGGCCGTGCGCTGGGCGACGCGCTCAGCCTGCAGTTGCTGGAGCCATTGATTGTCGAGGCTTTCCCAGATCAGCTTGCGGATTGACCCGAGGGCCCAGGGACCCTCGGCAAGGGAACGGGCGATGACCTGGGCGGTGGACATCAGCTCTTGGTCCGGCACGACCCGGTTCACGAGACCCCAGTCCAGCGCCGTCTTCGCGGGGATCTTCTCGCCCAGAAGGGCCATTTCCAGAGCGCGCGCCTTGCCGATCAGGCGGGGAAGCAGGTAGGTCGAACCGCCGTCTGGCACCAGGCCGATCCGACGGAAAGCCTGCAGGAAGTAGGCGCTTTCGCCGGCGACGATAATGTCACCCATCAGGGCGAGAGAGCATCCCACGCCGGCCGCCGCACCATTGATGGCTGTCACGATTGGGATCGGATAGTCGCGCAGGGAGGTCATGAAGGGGTTGTAGACCGTCTCCAGTGCGGAGCCGGAATCCGGACCCTCGGGATCGGCGTTGGCAGCCCCACCGGATCCACCCCCTCCGGAGAGATTGGCGCCTGAGCAGAAGCCGCGGCCTTCACCCGTGAGGATGACGCACCGGGCACCGGAGTCCGGTTGAGCATAGGCCGCGAAGGCCGCACGGAGTTCGGCCATGGTGTCGAGGCCGGCGGCGTTCATTGTCGCCGGATCCGCCAGGCAGATCACGGCGATGCCGTCGTTGAGAGAAACCTTGATCTTCTCGTACGCCATTCTCGCCTCCCGAATTGAACTCATGGACAAGAAAACGCGGCTTACCCTGCGTCAGGCCAGTGGTTTCGAACCCGCGCCCAAACCCGCCTGGCAGATCCCGGCTTCAGTCAGACCTCGCTCTCGATCACCATGCGGTTCCGGCCCCTGCGCTTGGCTGTATAGAGGTTGGTGTCCGCACGTTCGACGAGGTCGTGGACACTTTCGCCCGAACGGAAGGCTGCAATCCCCGCCGACAGGGTGATGATGCCAAGGTTGTCGTTGGTCGACCGCCTGCGGATGCTGGTGGAGGACACGTCCTTGAGGATCGCATTGACCAGCGGCGAGGCGTCGAACAGGTTTTCCCCTGGAAGGATGAACGCAAACTCTTCGCCACCAAAGCGCGCGGCGAAACGCGGCGCGCTAACACGCTTGCGGATGATTCCAGCCACATATCGGAGTACCTGGTCGCCGGTCTGGTGGCCCCAGGTATCGTTGAACTTCTTGAAGTGGTCGATGTCGAGGAGCACCAGGCAGAACGGCTCTCCAGTGGCCTCAGCCCCAGACCGGACGCTTTCAATCTCCTCGTCAAAGGCACGCCGGTTGGCGAGCCGTGTCAGGGGATCGGTGGCGGCCTCCTTGCGGGTTTCCTTGAGTTGTTCGCGCAGCATGGCCACTTCGGAGGTCGATGCCGCCAGGGCGCGCTCTACTTCCGCGTTCTGGGCCCTCATGCTGAGGGTTGCGTCGGACAAGTCGGCCACCACCCCCCGCAGGGTGTCGCTGCTGGGATCGGTGCTGAGGGTGCGGGAAGTCTCCTCCAGCCGGGACGAGAAGGTCTCGCTGGTCGCCTGTGCCGATCGGATCGCCTGTTCAGCGCTGGCCAGTTCCCGTGACAGGGCCTGGCCCGTGTCCCGGATGTGCTCGCTGAGGCGCTGCCGGGGCAGGTAGATAGACGCCAGCTTCTCGGCGACGTCTTCGGTGATCACCTCGCCCTTTTCGCGGATGCGTGCGAGTTCCTTAGCCAGGGGACTGTCCGGGTCGGCCGTGACGTGGGCCCAGATCTCGTAGTTGATCGGCGTCGGCCAGACACGCTGGTCTTCAAGCTGCTCCAGCGCACTGCGGGCGAGCGAATAGGCTTCAGGTGACCTTAATCGCGCCTCAAAATCCTCGGCCATCGCGCTGTACCGCTTACCTCCGAAGGAGACCCCAGACGCCCGACAATGCGCCGATGCCGTTTCCCTTTAGGCTGAGGCCTCGGGAGTCAAGCGCCGAGGCCAACAGGGCTCACTTTTGTCCAGAATTTGTCGGGCGGGTCAGAAAAGCCGGGAGTTCGCTCCCGAAGCCGACAACAGGCTTGCCACCCTGGCGGTCTTCATCCTGGGAAGAGTCCCGCCGGCTCCCGCCTCGCTCCTGCCGACCGCTCCGCGCAGGGGCTTCGGCAGGTTCGGCAGTCCTTGGCGCGCGTGGAGCCGGGTCGGCTGGGGTCCGCCCGTCTGACCTGGTTGGGCGCGACCTGCGGGAATGGGTTTCCCGTTCGGTGCTGGCCTCGGGCGCCGCTTGTGCGACCTCCGGCTGAGCCGGCTCCGCAGGGCTAACTTCGTGTCCTTCAATCGTCTGTAGCTCGGCACGCTCCCTTCTGGGCGGACGGCCTTCCCCGTCGCGCCCGCGTCCCCGTTCACGGTCACGATCGCGTCCGCGGGCTGCGCCGCGGCCACCGTTGCGGTCGTCGCGGGGCGTGTCGTGGATGGCTGAAAAGTCGACGCCTTCCAGAACGATCTCTTCAGGTTCCTGGCCAATGAGCTTCAGGACCTTGTCTATGTTCTTGGCGTCGGCCGGGGTCACGATCATGAGAGCGCGGCCAGACTTGCCAGCCCGGCCCGTCCGTCCGATCCGGTGCACGTAGTCTTCGGCGTGGTGGGGAACGTCATAATTGAAGATGTGGCTGACATCGGGGATGTCGAGGCCCCGGGCGGCGACGTCAGAAGCGCAGAGAAGCTTGAGTTCGCCGCTGCGGAAGGCGTCCAGGGTCCGCATCCGCGTCTGCTGGTCGAGGTCACCGTGGATGGCAGCCGCGTCAAGGCCGTGTGTACGCAGGGACTTGGCGACGATGTCCACCTCGGACTTCCGGTTGCAGAAGACGATCCCGTTCTTGATCCCCTCCCTTTCGATCAGCATCCGAAGAGCGGTGCGCTTGGCCTTGGGGTCCGAGGTCGGAAGACGGATAATGTGCTGGGCGATGGTCTCGGCGGTGGTGGCGGGTTTGGCCACCTCGATGCGGACTGGATCGTTCAGGAACTGCTTGGTCAGCCGCGTGATCTCGGGCGGCATGGTCGCAGAGAAGAACAGGATCTGCTTCTTGGGCGGGGTCAGGCGGAAAATCCGCTCGATATCGGGAATGAAGCCCATGTCGAGCATGCGATCGGCTTCGTCGACCACGAGGATCTGCACTCCGGTCATGAGCAGCTTGCCCCGTTCGAAGTGGTCCAGTAGCCGGCCAGGGGTCGCAATCACGACGTCGACGCCCCGGTCGAGCTTGAGTTCCTGGTCCTTGAAGGAGACCCCGCCGATCAACAGGACCCAGGATAGTTTCCGGGCTTGGCCTGCAGAATAGCGCTCGAAGGAGGCTGAGACCTGGTCGGCGAGTTCCCGGGTCGGGGCGATCACCAGGGCCCGCGGCATGCGGGCGCGGCTGCGGCCCGTCGCGAGGCGCTCGATCATCGGCAGGGTGAAGGCGGCGGTTTTCCCGGTGCCTGTCTGGGCGATGCCCAGGATGTCCTTCCCCGTGAGCGCGACGGGGATGGCTTCGGCCTGGATCGGGGTGGCGGTCGTGTAGCCGGCATTGAAGACGGCTTGCAAGATTTCGGGCGATAGGCCCAGTTCAGAGAATTCGGTCATTCTTTGCCTAAAGGGCGACGGGCCCGTCCCGCGGGGCGGGGGCGCGCGCGGCGCAGCGGCGCGGACGTTATTCGCCGCGCGGGGCGGAACATAAGGGCTGGGGGTCCCAAGTCAACGCGCAAGCGCAATCCGACTAAACGTCAAGGTCCGCCGTGGCGAACTCGGCGTTCTCCTGGATGAACCGGAACCTCAGTTCAGGTTTGCGGCCCATCAGGGCCTCCACGAGGTCGGCGACCTGTTCCTCGGACCGGGGCAGGGTGACCCGGGCAAGTGTCCGGCTTGCCGGATCCATTGTTGTCTCTCGGAGCTGGGCCGGCATCATCTCCCCCAGGCCCTTGAAGCGCCCGACTTCCGGCTTCTTGCCCTTGAACTCCCCGGCCAGGAGGGCCACCCGGTGCGCGTCGTCCCGGGCATAGACCGTCTTGCCGCCATGGCTGATGCGAAAGAGGGGCGGCAGGGCAAGGTAGAGCCGGCCAGCGCGTATGAGCTGCGGCATGGTCCTGTAGAAGAAGGTGATCAGCAGGCTGGCGATGTGGGCACCGTCCACGTCGGCGTCGGTCATGATAACCACCCGCTCATACCGGAGGTCTTCCTCGCGGAAACGGGCGCCGCCCTGGACGCCCAGGGCCAACATGAGGTCGGACAGCTCACGGTTCTGGCCCAGCTTGTCCGGAGTGGCTGAGGCGACGTTCAGGATCTTACCGCGGAGGGGCAGAATGGCCTGGTTACGGCGATTGCGGGCCTGCTTGGCCGACCCACCAGCGCTGTCCCCCTCGACGATGAAGATCTCCGAGCCATCGGCCGCCTGGGCGGAACAGTCCGCCAGTTTTCCGGGTAACCGCAGTTTGCGGGTCGCCGAAGCTCGCGAGACCTCTCTGTCCTTGCGGCGCTTCAACCTGTCCTCAGCGCGCTGGATGACGAAGTCGAGGAGGGCGCGGGCCGAGCGCGGCTGGGCCGCAAGCCAGTGGTCGAAGGGGTCCCGCAGGGCGGTTTCAACCAGCCTCTGGGCCTCGGCGGAGGACAACCTCTCCTTGGTCTGTCCCTGGAACTCGGGATTGGCGATGAAGACGCTGACCAGGCCGCCGGCCTGGGCAACAACATCCTCGGCGGTCAGAAGTCCTGCGCGCTTTTCCCCCACCAGTTCGGCATAGGCCTTGAGCCCGCGGGTCAGTGCGGCCCGGAAGCCGGCCTCGTGTGTCCCGCCTTCGGGGGTGGGCACGGTGTTGCAGTAGGACTGCAGGAAGCCATCCGCCTCGCCGAAGCCCGCGCCGGTCCAGGCCACTGCCCATTCGACCTTGCCCGGGTCGCCCTTGCGCTCAAAGCGGCCGGTGAAGGGTTCCGGGGTCACGGTCTCTACGTCACGGACCCGTTCAGCCAGGAAGTCGGCGAGGCCGTTGGGGAAGCGCAGCACTGCCTCGGCGGGGGTCTGGTCCTGGATCCGCGACGGGTCACAGGACCAGCGGATCTCCACCCCCGCAAAGAGGTAGGCCTTGGACCGGGCCATTCGGTAAAGCCGGGCTGGCCGGAAGCTGACGCTATCGCCGAAGATCAGGCTGTCCGGCCGGAAGGCGATGACAGTTCCATGCTTGCGCGTCGCGCCCAGCTTCTCCAGTCCCCCCACGGGCTTTCCCCGGCTGAAGACCTGCCGCCACTCGAATCCGTCCTTGAAGGCGGTGACCTCCAGGTGTTCCGACAGGGCGTTGACCACCGACACCCCCACGCCGTGCAGGCCGCCGGAGGTTTCGTAGGCCTTGCCCGAGAACTTTCCGCCGGAATGCAGGATGGTCATGATGACCTCGAGGGCCGACTTGCCCGGGTGCCGGGGATGGGGGTCCACCGGGATGCCGCGTCCATCGTCGCGGACGGTCAGGCTGCCGTCGGCTTCCAGCCGGACCTCGATGACCTTGGCATGTCCGGCGACAGCCTCGTCCATGGCATTGTCGAGAACCTCGGCGAAGAGATGGTGCAGCGCCCGCTCGTCCGTACCGCCGATGTACATGCCCGGGCGCTTGCGGACGGGTTCCAGGCCCTCGAGGACCTCGATGTCCTTGGCGGAATAATCGTCGCGGGAAGCGGGGGCCCTGGCAGGTGCAGGCCCAGGGACAGCCGATTCCCGGGAGGCACCGCCCGACGGCGGGTCATCGAAGAGGGAGGCCTGGGGAGGAGGGTCAGCCATATGGGTTCAATGGCGCGATTCGGCACGGCTCCGCCTCACGAGGTCCAGAAACAAGAAGGCCGCCGGGTGACCGGCGGCCTTCGGGCGCTCATCGCGGGGAGGACGCGATCAGCACTTGTAGTACATGTCGAACTCGACTGGATGCGGATGCAGCTGGAGACGCATTACCTCTTCCATCTTCAGTTCGATGTAGGAGTCGATGAAGTCGTCGTCCATGACGCCGCCGGCCTTCAGGAAGGCGCGGTCCTTGTCCAGGTTCTCAAGCGCCTCGCGCAGGGAGCCGCAGACCTCGGGCACCTTCTTCTGCTCGCGCGGGGGAAGGTCGTAGAGGTTCTTGTCCTGCGGGCCGCCGGGATCGATCTGGTTGATGATGCCGTCGAGGCCGGCCATCAGCAGGGCGGTGAAGGTCAGGTAGGGGTTGCCCATGGGATCGGGGAAACGGGCCTCGATGCGCTTGGCCTTCGGGCTGTCGACGTGCGGGATGCGGATCGAAGCCGAGCGGTTACGCGCCGAATAGGCCAGCTTCACCGGGGCCTCGTAGCCCGGTACCAGGCGCTTGTAGGAGTTGGTGGTCGAGTTCGAGAAGGCGTTGATCGCCTTGGCGTGCTTGATGATTCCGCCGATGTACCAGAGACACATCTGCGAGAGGCCCGCGTACTTGTCCCCGGCGAACAGAGGCTTTCCGGCGCCCCAGATCGACTGGTGGACGTGCATGCCTGATCCGTTGTCGGCGAACATCGGCTTGGCCATGAAGGTGGCCGACTTGCCGTAGGCCGCCGCCACGTTGTGGATGACGTACTTGTAGAGCTGCATGCGGTCGGCCATCACCACGAGGGTGTCGAACTTCAGGCCGAGTTCATGCTGGGCGGGGGCCACCTCGTGGTGGTGCTTTTCCGGCCTCATGCCAAGCTCACCCATCACCGCCAGCATTTCGCCGCGCAGGTCTTGGGCGGAGTCCACCGGATTGACCGGGAAGTAGCCGCCCTTGGGGCCCGGACGGTGGCCCATGTTGCCCTCGGGGTATTCACGGCCGGAATTCACCGGAAGCTCGGTGGAGTCGAAGGAATAGCCGGTGTTGTGCGGGGCGGTGGACCAGCGCACATCGTCGAAGATGAAGAACTCGGCCTCGGGGCCGAAGAAGGCGGTGTCTCCGATCCCGGCCGCTTTCATGTAGTTCAGCGCCGCCTTGGAGATCGACCGCGGGTCCCGGTTGTAGGGTAGGCCGCTGTCGGGGTTCACCACGTCGCACATCAGGGCGAGGGTGGTCTGCTGATAGAAGGGGTCGATGATGGCGGTGTCCAGGTCCGGACGCAGCTTCATGTCGCTCTCGTTGATCGCCTTCCAGCCGGCGATGGACGATCCGTCGAACATGGTACCGTCCGTCAGGAATTCGTCGTCCACCAGGTCGATGTCGAAGGTGACGTGCTGCAGCTTGCCGCGGGTGTCGGTGAAGCGGACGTCAACGTACTTGACGTCTTTTTCCTTGATCTGGTCCAGAATGTCCTTGGCCGTAGCCATGATGTTCCCCTTCTCGATTAAATCTAAATTCCTTGCCGTCTAGACGGCGGTTTCTCCCGTCTCGCCAGTGCGGATGCGCAGGACATCCAGCACCTCAGAGACAAAAATCTTTCCGTCGCCGATCCGCCCTGTCCGGGCGGCGCCGACGATCGCCTCAAGCGCGGCCTCGAGCTGGTCGTCGGCAATCACCACCTCGACCTTGATCTTGGGCAGGAAGTCCACGACGTACTCGGCACCGCGGTAGAGTTCGGTGTGCCCCTTCTGGCGACCATAGCCCTTGGCTTCCATCACGGTCATGCCCTGGATACCCATCTCTTGCAGGGCTTCTTTCACCTCGTCGAGCTTGAAGGGCTTGATGATCGCTTCGATCTTTTTCATCTGCCAGCTCCAACCCGGGCAAGAGCCCAGCGTGTCTCACTGCTCGTGACTCAGCCTGAGCCCCGCTTCAAGCTCCGGGACGAAACAGAGCGGCCACCGACGCTGAATTCTTAAATGGGCGCCTCTTTTTTGGGCATAAAGCGCCCGAATTACGTGCACTTCGGAACCCGGCCCGAATTCCCCTTGAGGGACGTCCTTCAGCGCCTAGGATCGGGCCTTCAAACAAGGGGAGGGGCGCGGTGAGCGACGAAACAACGCCGGTTCTGGTCGGCGGCGGGCAGTTCACCTGGCGAGGTGATCCCGCTGCCTCGCCATCTCCGACCCAACTGCTCAAGTTCGCGGCGGAACGGGCGGCTTCTGACGCGGGTCTGGAGCCCTCGGTCCTCGCCGGGATCGACGGGCTTGCGGTCATAAGCTTCGCCGTAGACGCCCCGGGCGAGCGGCGCCTCATGCCCCACTCGACAAATCCACCCGCCACCCTGGCCCGCCGGCTGGGCGCTTCACCGGACTGGAGCGTCTACACCCGGACGGGGGGGAACAGTTCCCAGTACGCTATCAATGTCTCTGCCCAGCGGATCGCCGAGGGCCGCAACCAGCAGATCCTGGTGGTCGGCGCAGAGTTCATGGGCTCAGGCGTAAAACGCCTCACCCGGGGCCTTGGCTTTGCGGACTGGGATGACGCCGAGGACCTGCCGCCGCCGGAGTGGATCGGCGATGGGCGTCCGGGGGTCAGCGCCTATGAGGCTGTTCATGGGATGGACCGGCCCATCAACATCTATCCCCTGTTCGAAAATGCGCTCCGCGCCCGGGACGGCCGCTCGATCCCGGATCACCAGAAGCATCTGGGCGAACTGTTCGCGCCCTTCACCCGGGTGGCGGCGGGCAATCCGGAGGCCTGGTTCCCCACGGAGCGCTCGGCGGAGGAACTGATCACAGTAACGCCCGGCAACCGGATGATCGGCTTTCCCTATCCGAAGTTCCTGAACGCCATCATGGACGTGGACCAGTCGGCGGGCGTCCTGATCACCAGCCTGGCAAGGGCCCGGGAGCTCGGGGTGGGCGAGGACCGGATGGTCTTCCTTCATGGCTGCGCTGACGCCAACGACATCTGGAACCCCATCGAGCGCCAGGACTTTCATTCCAGTCCGGCCATGCGCCTGACCGGTGAGCAGGCGCTGGACATGGCTGGGATCTCGGTCGCCGAGGTCGCCGCCTTCGACCTCTACTCCTGCTTCCCGTCCGCCGTGCAGGTGGGCGCCGAGTCCCTCGGCCTGTCCCTGGAGGACCCCCGGGGCTTTACGGTCACCGGCGGCCTGCCTTACGCAGGCGGGCCCGGCAACAACTACGCCATGCACGGCGTCGTGGTCATGATGCAGCGGCTTCGCGCGAGCCCCGGTGCCTTCGGCTTCTGCACGGCCAACGGCTGGTACCTTACCAAGCAGTCGACCGGCGTCTATTCGACCCGTCCGCCCTCGCGCCCCTTCGAGCGGCAGGACCCTGCGGTCCTGCAGGCCCGGATCGATTCCCTGCCGCGTCCGACCGTCATCGAACGGCCATCCGGGCGGGGGAGGGTGGAGACCTACACCGTGATTCATGACCGCGAAGGGTTTCGAATGGGCGTCATCGTGGGCCGGGACGACGCGGACCGCCGATTCGCCGCTATCCTTCCCGGAACCGAGACCGCCGCCCTGGCTTCCCTCGAGACGGAGGAGGGCGTGGGCCGCACCGGAACCGTCTCGCGCTTCGACGATGACCGCCGCAACCTTTTCACACTGGACTAGACCATGCAGACCCTCTTCCTGATCCGCCACGGAAAGCCCGCCGCTGTCTGGGGGGAGGCCGACGACGACCCCGGCCTCGACGATACTGGCCGCGCCCAGGCCGAGGCGGCCCGCGACTACCTCCTGTCCCTGCCCGAAGACCAGCGCCCGACCCGGGTGGTCAGTTCGCCCCTGCGTCGCTGCCGGGAGACCGCCGCTCCGACCGCCGAGGCCCTCGGAGTCGAGATCGAGATCGATCCCGGTGTCGGTGAGATCCCGACCCCGGCGGCCCTTTCCGCCGAGGATCGCCCCGGCTGGCTGCGCGAGGCCTTCCAGGGTCGCTGGTCTGAGATTCGCGGGGACCTAGACTACGAGCAGTGGCGGCGCAGGGCCGCCGATTCCCTGCTTGTGCGGGGTGGGACGGCCGTATTCAGCCACTATGTGGCGATCAACGCCGTCATGTCGCTTCTGGAGGGTGAGGACAGGGTCCTGGTCTTCCGGCCCGACCACGCCTCCATATCCACCCTTGGGACGGATGGCAGCACGCTCTCCCTGGTCTCGCGGGGGCGCGAGGCGTCCACGGGCGTGCTCTAGACCATGCCCCCCCGGCCCATCCTCAGCGTTGTCGAGATGGCCCGTGCAGACCGAGCCGCCGTCAAGCGCGGCGAGACAATTGAGGGGCTGATGCAGAAGGCGGGTCGCGCCGTCGCCCGGGCGGTGGAGGCCCGCTATCCACCCCAGCCCGTGCGGGTCCTCTGCGGACCCGGGGACAACGGCGGAGATGGCTATGTCGCCGCCGCTGAACTTGCCCGCAAGGGCTGGCCCGTCGTGGTCGAGGCG
>NZ_JBAXIM010000024.1:0-23491 GCF_037138395.1 Phenylobacterium sp. | reverse complement strand
GTCGCGCCGGACGATTCCTGGAGCGACGTCTTCAGCCGGGTCCTTGTCGAGCGGATCGAGCCCACCCTGGGGGACGGCCGTCCCACCTTGCTGTGCGAATATCCCGCCCCCGAGGCGGCCCTAGCCCAGCGCTGCGCCCAGGACCCGCGGGTGTCCGAGCGCTTCGAGCTCTATGCCTGCGGGGTGGAGCTGGCCAACGCCTTCGGCGAGCTCACCGACCCCGTCGAACAGCGACGCCGGCTGGAGGCCGAGATGGACGAGAAGGCCCGGGTCTATGGCGAGCGCTATCCCCTCGACGAGGACTTCCTGGCGGCCCTGGCCATCATGCCCCAGGCCTCCGGCGCGGCCCTGGGCTTTGACCGGCTGGTCCTGCTGGCCACCGGCGCCCGAACGATCGAGGAGGTCCTCTGGACTCCCGTGGCGGAGGTTCCGTGAGCCGGGTCCTGCACACGACGGCGGACCTGGCCAGGGCAGGTCTGGTGGCGGCGAGTGCTGTCGATACCCTGGAGGCTGTGGCCGCCCGCTATGCCATCGCCATTACCCCGGCGGTCGCCGCCCTGATCGACCCCGCCGACCCGTTTGACCCCATCGGCCTGCAGTACCTGCCCTCGCCCGAGGAACTCGTTTCCGCGCCGGGTGAGCAGGCCGATCCCATCGGCGACCAGATCCATTCACCGGTGAAGGGGATCGTCCACCGATATCCTGACCGGCTGCTCCTGACCGCCACCTACGCCTGCGCCGTCTATTGCCGGTTCTGCTTCCGCCGGGAGGTGGTGGGACCGGGCGGCGCCGGGGGCCTGACGCCGGCGGAGCTGGACGGCGCCCTGGCCTACATCGCCGGCCATCCGGAGGTCTGGGAGGTGATCCTGACCGGCGGCGACCCCCTCGTCCTGTCCCCGCGCCGGATCGCGGACCTGGTGCGGCGCATCAGTGACATCCCCCACGTGAAGATCCTGAGGGTCCACACCCGCCTGCCCGTGGCCGACCCGGAACAGGTGAGCGAGGCCCTGGTCGAGGCCCTGTCCGGCTCGCGCCTAACCTTGGCGGTAGGCGTTCACGTCAACCATGCCCGGGAGCTGACCCCGGCGGCCGACGCAGCCCTCGCCCGCCTGGTAGGCGCAGGCGCCCTGCTGCTCAGCCAGACCGTCCTCTTGAGGGGCGTCAATGACCGGGTCGAGGTGCTGGGCGACCTCATGCGCGCCCTGGTCGAGCGGGGCGTGCGGCCCTACTACCTTCACCACCCCGATCCGGCGCCGGGCACGGCCCGGTTCCGGGTGTCCCTCGCCGAGGGCCAGGCCCTGGTACGGGGTCTGAGAGGGCGCTATTCGGGCCTTTGCCAGCCGACCTATGTCCTCGACATCCCGGGCGGCTTCGGCAAGGTTCCAGCGGGTCCGGCCTGGATCGAGTCCGACGGCGCGGGACTGACGGCGACCGATCCCTGGGGCGGACGCCACCCCGTCGAGGCAGAGGAACCCGAGGCATGAGCCAGCCGCCCCGAATTCGCCCGCTCTCCACCGGTTTCAGCTACCGGGTCGGCCCCCAGCCGGCGCCCGCCGCCCAACCAGGCGCTGCGCCTCCGGGACCGCCGCCTCCCCAGTCCGTGTTGGACGCCATCGGCGAGAGGATCGTCGCCAGAGACATGCCGGGTGCCTTCGCCGCCGCCGAGGCCGCCCTGGCGGAGGGCTACGAGCACCCGGCCCTGCTCAATCTCTCGGCCGGCCGGCTCGAGGCCGAGGGCAAGCCCGGGGAGGCCCTGATCCGGCTGCAGAGGGCCCGTCACCTGGCGCCCGGAGACCCCGGCGTCGTCAACGCCCTGGGGCTTTGCCTCCTGGCCCTTGAGGCCCCGGCCGAGGCTGAGCCGGTGTTCCGGGACCTGCTCGCCCTCGTCCCCGACTTCGCCCCGGCCCACGCCAACCTTGGCCAGGCCCTCGCCGGTTCAGGGCGACTCGACCGGGCCAGCGTCGCCTACCGCCGGGCCCTCGAAATCGATCCCGACCAGATCATCGCCCTCGCCGGGCTCGCGGTCATCGCCGCCCGGCGCGGGGCCTTCGCCGAGGCCGAGAGCCTGGCCGACCGGGTGCTGGCGCGGGCGCCCGACGCCGCGGACGCCCTGATGGCCAAGGCCCGGGCCGAGGTCGATGACGGCCGGCTGGGCGAGGCCGAAGCCCGGCTGAGGACGCTCATCGCCGACCCGCGCCTCCCGGGCGTCGGGACCGCCGACGCCCTCAATCTGCTGGGGGACGTCCTGGACCTGAAGGATGAGCACCTTGGCGCCTTCGGGGCCTGGTCGGGCGGCAACGACATCCTGCGCCGCCACTACGCCCACCGGTTCACCGGAACCGGTGCCGTGGAGCACACCCGCCGGATGGACGGCTGGCTGGCCCGCCATCCGGGCCGGCTGAGGTCACCGGCCGCCGGCAGCCTGCCGCCGGGGCCCGCCCGGTCGCACGTCTTCCTGCTGGGCTTCCCCCGGTCCGGGACCACCCTGCTCGAGGCCGCCCTCACCGGTTCGCCGGAAGTGATCGCCCTCGAGGAGCAGGAGGCCCTGGCTGACGGGGTCCGGCGCTATCTGCGCGACCCCACCGATCTCTCGGCCCTGGCCGACGCCGGAGCTGCGGACCTGGCCGCCTTCCGCGACGCCTACTGGAAGCGGGTCCGCGAGGCGGGGCTCGACCCGGAGGGCAAGGTGTTCCTCGATCGCTATCCCCTGAACAGCCTGAAACTACCCCTGATCCAGCGCCTCTTCCCGGAGGCGACCATCCTCTTCGCCCTGCGGGATCCGAGGGATGTGGTCTTTTCTTGCTGGCGACGCCGCTTCCAGATGAGCGCGCCCATGTTCCACCTGCTGGACCTTCGAAGCGCTGCGGGCTTCTACGATGCGGTGATGACCTTCTCCATGCGGCTGGAGGGCCAATCGGCCTCGCCCTGGACCTTCGTTCGGCACGAGGCCCTGCTGGAGGACTTCACAAGCGTCATGCAGTCGATCTGCGAGACGGTTGGGGTGGAATGGACCGAGGCCATGCGCGATGTGGGCGGGCGCAACGCCGACCGGGCCATCGCTACGCCATCGGCCGCCCAGCTGGCCGGCGGGCTCAGGACGGATGGCGGTGGGGCCTGGCGGCCCTATGCGGACCGGTTGGCCGAGCCCTTCGCCCCCCTGGCGCCCTGGCTCAGTCGATTCGGCTATCCCGGGTCCTGATCACCAGGCCCCGATATTGGGCATGGACGCCCAGGGCTCGGCGGGTGCCAGGGCAGGACCGGCCTGGAGCAGTTCGATGGAGATGCCATCCGGCGAGCGGACGAAGGCCATCCGGCCATCGCGGGGCGGTCGGCTGATGATGACGCCCCCGGCCTGCAGGCGCGCACAGGTGGCGTAGATGTCGCCGACGGCATAGGCCAGATGACCGAAGTTCCGGCCGCCCTGGTAATCCTCAATATCCCAGTTGTAGGTCAGCTCCACCGTGGGCGCGCGCCGCTCCCCGGCCAGATCCGCGTCACCAGGCGCACAGAGGAAGACCAGGGTAAATCGGCCCTGCGCGCTCTCGCTGCGCGAGACCTCTTCCAGACCCAGAAGGTCACAGTAGAACTTGAGCGAGGCGCCGAGGTCCCGGACCCGGACCATGGTGTGCAGGTAGCGCAAGGTGAGTCTCCACTTTTTCTAGGCCGCCGCGCCCCCGGAAGGGCGGCGCGGAAGACACGCTCGGACAAGATTTCTGCACTGCAGCAATCCTATCCGCGAATTCATTTGTCTGGACTCCAAACTGGCATCATTAGCAGCGAGCGCCAACAGGCGCAGCGCGAGGGGGCGTCGGCCTGAACACGGGCGATCGCCAAACCGAACAACTGCTCAGGGATGAGAATGCGTCTGACATCCGCCCACAAGTTCGCTATCGGCACCGTCGTCATCGTGGTGCTTCTGTTCCTTGCGGGCACCCTGCTGGACAAGGCCAAGAGGAAGCGCGACCCGGCTCCAAAGGCTCTAGCGACCGCTGCGGGCCCGGTCGCCCTGCCGTCTGTTCAGGTCGTTGAGACCCCGCAGAGCATCCATCCCTACGTCGTCCGAGTCCGGGGGCGCACGGAGGGCGCGCGCACGGTGACCGTGCGGTCCGAGACCGCTGGCATCGTGGCCGCGACCCCCGCCGTCGAGGGCAGCTATGTGACCCGCGGGACCATCCTCTGCCGCCTGAACGTCGACGCCCGCGAGGCCGGTCTGGCCCAGGCGCGCGCCGCGGTCCGCTCGCGCGAGCTGACCCGTCAGGCCACTGTCGACCTCTCCGCCAAGGGCTACCGCTCGCAGACCCAGGTCCTTCAGGACCAGGCTAACCTGGACAGCGCCCGGGCGGCCCTGCGCCAGGCCGAGATCGCCCTGGAGCAGACCAACATCCGGGCTCCCTTCAACGGCGTCTTCGACCGCCGCGAGGCCGAGGTCGGGGCCTACCTGGCCCCCGGCCAGCCCTGCGGGACGGTGATCGAGCTCGATCCCCTGCTGATCGTGGCCGACCTTCCCGAAACCGAGGCCGGCAAGTTCCAGATCGGTGCGCCGGCTACAGCTGAGCTTGTGTCCGGCGAGACGATCAACGGGACTGTCCGCTACGTCTCACGGGAGGCCGATCCGCAGACCCGCACCTACCGGGTGGAGGTCACCGCGCGAAATCCCAAGCTTGCCGCCCGGTCGGGCCTGAGCGCACAGCTCCGCGTCAGCGCTGGCCAGGGCCCTGCCCACCTGATCCAGGTTTCCAGCCTGGTTCTGGACTCGGCCGGTCGCCAGGGCGTGCGGTATGTGGACAGCGGCGGGATCGTCCGCTTCGCGCCCCTGAACCTGATCGATGAGACGTCGGAAGGCGCCTGGGTCAGCGGTTTGTCCGGCGCGGTCAAGATCATCACTGTCGGCCAGTCCTATGTCGCCGAGGGCCAGAAGGTCCTCGCGACTCCGGCGCGCTAAGGAGGAGCCCCCCATGATTGGAGCCCTGATCGAAGGCGCCATCAAGCGACGGAAAGTCGTCCTTGGCGTGACCCTGATCGCGACGATCTTCGGCCTGATCGCCTTCAACACCATGCCCCGTGAGGCGCAGCCCAACATCACCCTGCCCTTCGTGTCGGTGGTGGTTCCCTATCCGGGCGTGAGCCCAGAGGACGCCGAGCGTCTCCTGGTCAAGCCGTTGGAGACCAACCTTCAGTCCATCGAGGGCCTGAAGCAGATGAACGCCGTGGCCCGCCAGGGCGTGGCCTACGTCACCCTCGAGTTCGAACCTGACTTCGATAAGGACAAGGCGCTGCAGGACGTGCGCGCCAAGGTCGACCTGGCGCGCGGGCGGTTCCCGCCCGACGCCGAGGAAGCCATCATCCAGGAAGCGAACTTCAGCGACCAGCCGGTGATCGGCATCGTCCTGTCCGGCGCGGCCCCCGAACGGGAATTCGTCCGGATTTCCAACTCCCTCCGGGATCGCCTAGAAGCCCTGCCGGGCATCCTCCAGGCGGAAACTTCTGGCGCCCGCGAGGAATTCCTCGAGGTCACCGTCGATCCGGTGCGCATGGAGGCCTACAAGGTCACCTCAGGGGAACTCGCCCAGGTCATCGGCCGCAACAACCAGCTGGTGCCGGCTGGCGACATGCTGACCGGCAAGGGCAAGTTCGCGGTCAAGGTGCCCGGGGTCATCGAGAAGCCAGAGGACATTCTGGCCCTGCCGATCAAGCGCAATGGCGACCGTCTGGTCACCGTGGGCGACATTGGCAATGTCCGCCGGACCTTCAAGGACCCCACCTACATTGCCCGCTACAATGGCGAGCCCGCCTATTCGATCTCCGTTTCCAAGCGTCCCGGCGCCAATGTGCTCGACACCGTCAAGGCCGTCCGCGCGACGGTGGAGGCCGAGCGCAAGGCCTGGCCGGCGACGGTCAAGGTCGACTACACCTTCGACGAGTCCGAGTTCATCGAGCGGACCCTTCTGGTCCTCGAGGGGGGCCTTCTCTCCGCCACCCTCCTGGTCATGATCATCATCGTGGCGAGCCTGGGCGTGCGACAGGGGCTCATGGTTGGCCTGGCCATCCCGGTGTGCTTCGCCCTCGGCTTCCTGATGCTCAACGCCATCCATGTGACCCTGAACCAGATGGTCATGTTCGGCCTGGTGCTCGCCGTAGGCATCCTCGTCGACGGGGGGATCGTGGTCGTCGAATACGCAGAACGAAAGATGGCCGAGGGCTTGAACAAGGTCGACGCCTTCAAGGCGGCCGGGACGCGCATGTTCTGGCCGGTGCTCAACGGAACCCTGACGACCCTCTGCGCCTTCGTGCCGTTCTTCTTCTGGAACTCGATCGCCGGCAAGTTCATGAGCTACCTGCCGCTGACCCTGGTCTTTGTGCTGGGCGCCTCCATCTTCATCGCCCTGATCTTCACCCCTGCCCTGGGCTCGATCTTCGCCAAGGAGCGTAAGGCCGACGCCGAGGAACTGGCCGACCTGGAGAAGGCCGAACGGGGCGATCCCACCCAGATGTCGGGCTTCATGGGCCGATACGCCCGGACTCTGGACTTCCTGTCCCACCACCCCTTCCGGGTCCTGGCCACCACCTTCCTGGTGGTGATCGTGGTCTTCGTCTGGTTCGCCAAGACGCCCCATCGGGTCGAGTTCTTCCTCGACGAAGATCCGGAGAGCGTGCAGGTCTATGTGAAAGCGCGGGGCAACCTGAACGCTTCGGCCCAAGATGCCCTGGTTCACCAGGTCGAGGACCGCCTTAAGGACATGAAGGGGGTCAAGGCCCTCTTCGTGCGTACCGGCGGCGGCGGCGGCAGCTTCGGCGGTCGGTTCGGGGCACCGAATGACACCATCGGGACCCTGGAGGTCGAGTTTCTCAAGTACGAGGACAGGGTTCGCCTGGGCCTGAAGGGTCCGGAACTTGCGGCAGAGGTGAAACGCCGCATCGCGAATGTCCCCGGCATTGAGACCGAGATGAGGGCACCAGAGCAGGGTCCCCCCACCGGAAAGTCCGTCCAGGTCGAGATGAGGAGCAACAATCCGGAAGCGCTGTATACAGCCGCGAACCTGGTTAAGGCCAAGCTCGCGACCGACCGGCAGATCATCGATATCGAGGACAATCGGACGTCGCCGGGCATCGAGTGGAACCTGGCTGTCGACCGCGAGGCCGCGGGTCGCTACGGCGTCGACGTCCTCACGGTCGGCCAGGCCATCCAGTACACCACAACCGGTGTGCTGGTGGGCCGCTTCCGGCCAAACGACGCCGAGGACGAACTGGATATCCGGGTGCGGTTCACGCCGGAAGGTCGCAACCTCGACGCCCTGGACTCGCTCAAGATCGGCACGCCGTTCGGACCGGTGCCCGCGAGCTATTTCGTCAAGCGCCAACCGGCCCAGCAGGTCACCCAGATCCAGCGGCGCGACGGCCAAAGGCTGGTGATCGTCCAGGCCAACGTGCCCAAGGGCGTCGCCGCCAACCAGAAGATCGCAGAACTCCGGCCCTGGCTGGAAAAGGCCCCGATCGACTCGGCAGTGAAATGGAAGTTCACGGGCGCAGACGAGGAAGGCCGCAAGGCGGTTCTTTTCTTCCTGACCGCGATCTTCGCGGCCCTGTTCATGATGATGATCATCCTGCTCTGGCAGTTCAACAGCTTCTGGGGCGTGGCCGTGACCCTGTTCGCGGTCCTGTTGTCTACCGTCGGGGTGCTGTTGGGCGTGGTGATCAACTTCGCCAACACCTTCAACTACATATCCGTGATCATGCTGGGGACGGGCGTCGTTGCCCTGGCCGGGGTGGTGGTGGGCCACAACATCGTGCTGGTCGATGCCTTCTACCAACTGAAGCGCTCGGGCTACAACGCCCACGAGGCGGCTGTAAGGGCCGCCGCCCAGCGCTTCCGTCCGGTCATGCTGACGACCCTGGTGACCGTGGTCGGCCTGCTTCCGCTGATGTTCCAGCTGCATCCGAACTTCCGAAACCTGGTCCTCGAATACCGGGCACCCGGATCGGGACAGTGGGTCCAGCTGTCGGCCGCCGTGGTGTGGGGGCTATCCTTCGCAACCCTGCTGACCCTGGTGGTGACCCCGGTCATGCTGGCTATGCCGAGGGTCCTCTCCGCCCGGTTCGGAACCGTGTTCGACGCCATCCGTCAGCGGGTGGGGCTGAAGTCCCGCCAGCGCGCCTATCAGGGGGCTCGCCTACCCCAGGGCGGGCCCGAAGCCCCCTCGCCTTCGCCTGCGGAATAGCCAGGGCCGGGAGGGCGTCAGCCTTCCCGGGTCTGTCGGCGCCAGAGGGCGGCGTATTCGCCGCCCCGGGCCAGGAGGGCGGCGTGATCGCCGCGCTCGACGATGCGGCCCTGCCTCAGGACCAGGATCTGGTCAGCGTCCACCACGGTCGACAGCCGGTGCGCGACCACGAGGGTGGTGCGGTTGCGCCGGACGCGCCTCAGGGTTTCCTGGATTGCGGCCTCGGTGGGACCATCCAGAGCCGACGTCGCCTCGTCGAGGATCAGGAGCCGCGGATCCGCCAGAAGCGCCCTGGCTATACCCACCCTTTGTCGCTCTCCCCCCGAAAGCTTAAGGCCCCGCTCGCCCACCCGGACCGAGAGGCCCCCAGGGGTTGCCTGGATGAAGGCGGCAAGTTCCGCCGCCTCGGCGGCAGCCTGGATCTCTGCCTCCGTCGCGTCGGGCCGGGCGAAGGCGATGTTGGCGCCCAAGGTGTCGTTGAACAGGGCGACTTCCTGTGGGACCAGGGCCACGGCGCGCCTCAGATCGGTGCGGGCTAGATCCCTGAGGTCAATGCCATCGAGGGTCACGCTGCCGGACCCAGGATCGACGAGGCGTAGGGCCAGCCGGACCACAGTGGTCTTGCCGGCGCCTGAGGGCCCGACGATGGCGGTCGTGGTTCCAGGCGCGGACTCGAAGGTGATGTCCTCAAGCCCTGTCGTGCGCGATCCATGCCGGAAGCCCACCGCCTCGAAGGCCAGACGGGCCCCCGATCCGGAAGCCGGCGGAAGGGGACGGGCGGGAACAGGGTCTGCGACATCGGGAACAATCCGGCCGATCTCGACCATCTGCTCCATGTCGATGAAGGCCTGGCGGATCTCGCGGTAGTTGAAGCCGAGCAGGTTGAGCGGCTGGTAGAGGCCGATGACCAGAAGGACGGCAGTCGTCACGTCACCGACCCGCATCCGGCCTTCCAGAACTTCGAGGCCCGCCAGCAGGACCATGGCGGCGAGGCCGACATTCAGGATCAGGGCCTGCAGGGCGTTCAGCAGGGACAGGGAGGTGTTGGCCCGGACGGCGGCCCGCACATAGTCCGCCAGGGCCGAGGCGTAGCCGGCCACCGTCCCCTGCTCCCGCCCGAAGGCCTTGACGGTCTCGAAGTTCATCAGGGCGTCGACGGACAGGCCGGCGGCCTTTCCATCGGCGAGGATCAGTTCGCGACGGTGGGACAGTCGCCAGTCGGTGATCCGGAAGGTCAGGCCGGCGTAGATGACGATGGTGACGAAGGTCCCCGCAGCGAACCGCCAGTCCAGCCGCGCTGCCATGACCCCCATGGCCATCAGCAGTTCAAGGGCAGTCGGGCCGAGATTGAAGACCACACTCCGGATCAGGAAGTCGGTTGAGCGCGAGCCCCTGTCTATGACCCGCGCCAAGGTTCCGGTCTGCTTGCCCTGGTGGTAGTCGAGGGAGAGGGTCAGGACGTGGGCGAAGCTTTCCTCGGCGGCGCGGGCCATGGTCGCCTGGGAGACCGGCGTGAAGATGGCTTCCCGGGCATTGGGCGCCACGGCAGCGACCATCCGCAGGCCAGCGAACCCAAGGGCGAGGAGGAGAAAGGCCCCGCCCAGCGCCGTCGCCCCATGACCCAGCCCGGGCACGGCGAGTCGGTTGATCGCATCGCCCAGCAGGACCGGCGCGGCGACGCCAGCAGCCTTCCCCACGAATATCAGGGCCAGGGCGAGCCCGATCCGCCAGCCCAGGCCAGGCGCGCCACAACGGAGCACCAGCCGCCAGAGGTCCGCCATAGAGGACCAGAAGTCAAAACGGACGCCCGCCGGTGCCGTCTCGCCCCCCATCCTGCGGCCATGTTGAAACGCCACTACCGCTGGCCTCAGGGAAGGATCTGGGTCGACTGGACCCCACCGCCCGGGGTCAGCCAGTCGATGCGCAGGCCGGTACCCTGCGGGGTTACACGAAGGGGACCGCCGACCGGCGGGATCGTCGGCGAGAGGTTCAGGGTCCGCTCAGCGCTGATGCCGTCGCCAAAGATCCGCAGTCGGTTTGCGCCTGGGGGTACCGGGCCCTTCAGGCGGATCTCAAAGACGCCGGCATCATCGGCCCGGCCTTCACCCATGCGGCTACCGTTGAGCTGGACTCCGACCAGCCCCCGCTGCGCCGCCCGCCCCGAGACCACGGTGCCGCCGGCGCGGTCGGTATCCAGGACGATGGGTGCCGCTGCGCCCGGCGACATGGCGCGGGCGCCAGCGCCCGCCCGAAGCATCCAGGCGCCGTGCTGGGGAGAGAGGAAGAGGTAGCCTTCGGCCTGGACTGTGCGCCCGGCAGAGGTCTCGGACAGCCCATAGATCGCACCCGCACTCGCAACCGGCACCGTCAGCCGCCAGCTGCCGTCTGCGTCGGGACGAACGGTGACCCCGCCCCCGCCTGGGCTGGCGAGGCGCACCTCAGCGCCCTTGGCTGCCCGCCCCTCGAGGGAATAACCCCCAGCCCCAAAGTCGGCGCGATCGACCCGGGGTGCCGCAAGATAGGCTGCCTCCTCCTGACGCCTCGCCGTTTCATCCGGGGAACGGGCACCGCCGGGGCTGCAGGCCGCGAGGACCAGCAGGCCCGCAAGCGGCACCACCCCCCCCAGGCGCCCACGACTCATTCGCCGCGGACCTGATCGCGGAAGCCGTTGACGATGGGATAGCGTCGGTCCCGCCCAAAGGCCTTCAGGCCGATCTTGACCCCGGGAGCGGCCTGACGCCGCTTGTACTCCGAACTGTAGAGCAGGCGTTGCACGCGCTCGACCATTTCGCGCGGGAATCCTCGGGCGACGATCTCGTCGAGGGAGGCCTCTTCCTCCACCAGTCCATGCAGGATGGCGTCGAGATCCGCGTACTCGGGCAGGCTGTCCTGGTCCTTCTGGTCAGGGCGCAGTTCGGCCGAAGGCGGCTTGGTCAGGATGCGGTCGGGAATAGGGTCCCTGGCGACGCCGAAGGGATCATGGGCGTTCCGCCACCGGCACACCTCGTAGACCTCGGTCTTGTAGAGATCCTTGAGCACATTGTAGCCGCCACACATGTCGCCGTAGAGGGTGGCGTACCCGACCGCCATCTCGCTCTTGTTGCCGGTCGTCAGGACCATAAACCCCAGCTTGTTCGAAAGCGCCATGAGGGACAGCCCCCGGATGCGCGCCTGGATGTTTTCCTCGGTGATGTCAGGCGGCCGGTTCTCAAACAGGGGGGTGAGCATGGCGGCAAAGGCGTCGATAGCAGGTACAATGGGCACCTCGTCGAGACGGACGCCAAGCCGCCGGGCGCAGTCCTCGGCGTCCTCCAGGCTGTCCCGGCTGGTGTAGCGGGAGGGGAGCATGAAGCAACGGACCCGGTCGGGCCCGAGGGCATCGGCAGCCACCACCGCCGTGATTGCCGAGTCTACACCCCCGGAAAGGCCAAGCAGGACGCCGGGAAAGCCGGACTTGTTCACGTAATCCCGAAGCCCCAGCACCATGGCATGGTAGATTTCGCCCGGCCCCTCCATCCACCCGGCGACGGGGGCGTCGGTGGCCGTCCAGCCTTCGGGTCCCTGGGTCCAGCGCATGATGCCAATCGCTTCCTCGAACATGGGCAGGCGCATGACTTCGCGCCCGCGCCCGTCGAGGGCGAAGGACGCCCCGTCAAACACGAGTTCATCCTGACCGCCCACCTCGTTCAGGTAGATCATCGGAAGGCCGGTCTCGGCCACGCGGGTCCGGACGATCTCCGTACGCTCCTGGTCCGCGGTCCGGCGGTAGGGCGAGCCGTTCGGCGAGACGAGAATCTCGGCCCCATCCGCGGCCAGGGCGGCGCAGACGCCGGAGGTCCAGATGTCCTCGCAGATCGGAACGCCAAGCCGCACACCCTTCCAGGTGAAGACACTCGGCCCCTCCCCCGGCTCGAAGACGCGTTTCTCGTCGAATACGCCGTAGTTGGGCAGGTCGCACTTGAAGGCCACGCCCTGGACCTTGCCACCCGCCAGGAAGGCGAGGCCGTTCCGGGGACGACGGCCGGGCGCCTCAGCAGGCCAGATCACGCCGACGAGGGCGGCGAAGTCTTCGTCGGTCTCCAGGGCCAGGCGCTCGACGGCCTCCCGGCCTGCACGCCAGAAGGCCGGCTTGAGGGCCAGGTCCTCGGGCGGATAGCCATTGATGAAGAGTTCGGGAAAGACGGCGAGGTCGGCACCAGCCGCACGGGCCTCTGAGAACTTGAGACGCGCGAGAGCTTCGTTGGCGGCGATGGCACCGACAGTGGGATTGGCCTGGACGGCGGCAATGACAATGGACCGGGTCATGACCTGACCTTTAACCCCGACCGCTCCGCGCCGCCAGTCGCCGGGCCAGCAGATTCAGCGGTTCGGATCCGGGAGGGTGTAGGTTGGCAGGGCGCGGATCATGTCAATCATATTGGCTTCCGAGACGATGATGAATCCGTCGCCGGGTCGGTCGAGATCGAGGATCATCATGAAGGCTAGGGCGATCAGCATGAACAACACCCACGAGATGTGACTTCGGTGGCCGTGGGCCCCGGCGGCGACATAGCCCAGAATCCCAGCGACGCAGACGGCATAGGCCATGAGGGCCAAGAGGACGGCGGGAGGAATCCGGGCGTCCAGGGCGGCCTTCCTCTGTGACTGCACCTCAATCATCCGGGTGATGCTCTGGACCAAAGCATTGGCGAGGGCGGGGGTCTGCGATGCCCGCGCCGCTGCAGCCGTGCGTTGCCAGAGGGGACCCTGCAGGGCCTCGGAATGTTTCTGGGCGGCCAGCTGGGCGGGTCCCCAGAGTTCCCCACTGGCGCGCCGGACCTGAGCGTAGGAGACGATGATATTGCTGAGGTCGCTCCGGTAGGGCGCCTCGAGCAGCTGGGCGCGCATGTAGGCTACGGCGATCGCATTGGCCTCCTCAACGACCAGGGTCCGCCTGAGTTCATGACGTGACAGGGCCAGGGAGAAGGTGAAGGCGACTAGGAGGGAGAGGAGGCCAACGACGGCGGTGGCGATCAGCCCTTCCCCGGCCTGGGAAACCCCCTCCCCGACCGCACTCGACCGGCGCCGCCGGATCCGTTCGGCCAGAGATCGGACCGTCACCATCAAGATGAACACAGTCAGGCCGACGATCCAGAGATACTCATCTGTCAGGAACTGGGACAGGGCGTTCATGGGGTTCTGGGCCTCCCTCCGCCGATCACCAGCGACGCCGTCTAAGGTTTCTGCGCGGAAGGGGGTCCGGTCAAGTGGGTGCCCCGCCAAGCCGGGGCTGGGCGGCAAACCAGGGCGCCAGGCGCTCCAGGCCCTCGCGCACCAGGTCGTTGGAGAGCGCGAAGCTGAAACGGATGAAGCGGCCACCTTCCACCGGATCGAAGTCGACCCCGGGCGCGAGGGCGACGCCGGTTTCGCGGAGGATCCTTTCGCAGAAGGAAAGGCTGTCCTGCGTCAGGTGACCCACGTCCGCATAAACGTAGAAGGCTCCGTCCGCAGGCGCGATGGAGGCCAGGCCCAATTCTGGCAGGGCCTGCAGCAGCAGGCCGCGATTGGTCCGGTAGACGTCGAGATTGGCTTCCAGCTCCTCCCGGCAGTCCAGGGCGGCCAGGGCGGCGTGCTGGCTCAGGGAAGGTGGCGTCAGGAACAGGTTGCTGATCAGGGCCCGGGCCCGGTGGGCATGGTCCATGGGGGCGGCGAGCCAACCCAGTCGCCAGGCCACCATGCTGAAATACTTGGAGAAGCTATTCACGACAAAGGCCTGGTCAGTGAATTCGAGGACCGACCTCGCCCGCTCGCCATAGGTCAGTCCATGGTAGATTTCGTCGGAAACCAGACCCAGCCTGCGAGACTCACAGAACCGGACTATGGCTTCAAGCCTGGGGGCCGGAAGGATCGATCCCGTCGGATTTGCGGGGCTGGCGATGATCACCCCATCCAGGGGGCCTTCGACGGAGTCCAGCGCCTCGGCGGAGAGTTGGAAGTCCACCTCGGCGCCACAGGGAATCTCGACCGGCTCCATGTGCAGGGCGCGGATCGTATTGCGGTAGGCCACGTACCCAGGACGGGCCAGGGCAATGCGCGCTCCGGCGGGAAAACGCGTGGCGAGGGCCAGGACCAGGGCCGGCGAAGCGCCGCAGGTCAGCAGGATCCGGCCCGCCGGAAGGTCGACCCCGTAGGTTTCCGAATAGTGCCTGGAAAGCCGGGCCTTGAGGTCCTGGCTCTCCCAGTAGCTTCCGGGATCGGAGTCGAGGGCGGCATGGGCCGCCGCAATCGCCCGGGAGGGCGCGCCGGTGGAGGGCTGGCCGAACTCCATGTGGATGATGTTGGCACCCCCGGCCTCCAGGCGACGGGCAAGGAGGCTGAGACCGATGGCGTAGAAGGGATCGACAACCGGGAGGACCGCCCCCTCAGTCGTCACGGTGGATGCGCTCGCGGCGCTCGTGACGCTCCTGCGCATCAAGGCTCAGGGTGGCGATAGGCCGGGCATCAAGGCGGGCGATGCCGATCGGCTCCCCGGTCTCCGCGCAATAGCCATAAGAGCCTTCGTCGATGCGGCGCAAAGCCTCGTCGATCTTGGAAATCAGCTTGCGCTGCCGGTCGCGGGTGCGGAGTTCAAGCGACCTGTCTGCCTCGGACGTCGCACGATCGGCGAGATCGGGATGGTTTTCAGTCTCGGACTGAAGGTGGACCACGGTCTCTCTAGACTCCCGGAGAATCTCATCCTTCCAGGCCAGCAGCTTGCGGCGGAAATACTCCAGCTGCCGTTGGTTCATGAAAGTCTCGTCCTCGGAAGGACGATAATCCGGATCACCCGCCGATGCGTCGGCCTTGGGCATAGACACCTCACCCCCCGGGATGCAAAGCCCTGTTGTTGGCGCGCTTATAGCAAACCCGATTGGCCGCGCAACGCCCCTGAACGCCTCTCAGGACGGAAGACCGAGAACCTCAAGTTTGGCGAGTTCCACTGCGGCCCGGGTCTCGATCTCGTCGAGAACCGCTTCGAGCGCCGGTTCGCCCGTCGTCGCCCTCTGTTCGGCGATGGCCAGGGACAGTGAGCGGATCTGGTCTGGTCTCAGCATGCCGTCGATCAGGGCAACCTTCAGGTCATCGAGCACGTCGAGAAGCCGGACCGCCCGACGCATGGAGCGCCTGCGGCCCTCAAGCGGACCCCCGGCGTCCTGCAGGGCGAGAAGGGATTCTACGCCCATCAGTGCCGAAGTCCCTGAGACCGGCGCAGCCGTGGCCGACGGCCCTGCGGCCGCCGCAGAAGGCAGGCTGAAGCCGCCGCCAGACGCCCCTGCCTTTTTGGAGGCGGGGGCGCTGCCTGAGACGCCGCCTGGACCCGTGACTTTCATACCCTCACCTTAGACCCTCTGGGCTTGAGGTATGGTTAATGCCGGGCAATTTCTGCACCCGGCGCCAATGCCTCTGGGGTGCCGACGCAAAGGCTTATGACTCTAAAGGGTTTTTCAGGGCCGCCGGGTGGCACGGGTCTCGCAAGGCCGGGCGTGGGTTCAATCGCCCGGAAGGCGCACTCATGTTCGGACGCAGTCATCTCTTCAGCCTGGCCTTGGCGGGAGCCCTCCTCCTCGCCGGGATCGGCGGCGAGGCGCAGGCCCGTTCCCGGATCAAGGATATCGTCGAGTTCGAGGGCGTGCGGGACAACATGCTGGTGGGATACGGCCTGGTGGTCGGCCTGAACGGCACCGGTGACTCCCTGCGGAACGCTCCCTTCACCCGGCAGAGCCTTGAGGCCATGCTGGAGCGCCTGGGCGTCAATATCCGGGAGACCAACCTCAACACAAAGAACGTTGCCGCGGTCATGGTCACTGCCCGGCTGCCACCCTTCACGACGGCGGGGGCACCGATCGACGCCACAGTCTCCGCCATGGGCGACTCCAAGAGCCTGCTGGGCGGAACCCTGCTTGTGACGCCGCTGATGGGTGCGAACGGCGAAGCCTATGCCGTCGCTCAGGGTACGGTCCAGACCGGCGCAATCTCGGCGGGAGGCGCCTCGGGGAGCTCTGTCTCCAAGGGTGTGCCGACGTCGGGACGCATCTCGGGTGGTGCGATCGTTGAGCGTGAGCTCGGTTTCCAGCTGGCCTCCATGCCCCAGATGCGGATGACCCTGCGCAACCCAGACTTCACCACAGCCCGCCGGGTGGCCGAGGCCGTGAACGGCGTCTACCCGGGCTCGGCCATGGTGGAGAACCCCACGGTCATCACCCTCCGGCCGCCGGTAGGCGTGAACATGGTCGCCATGATCTCACGTATCGAGAACCTGCCTGTCGATACCGATGAGCCCGCCAAGGTGGTCATCGACGAGGTCGCCGGCGTGATCGTCATGGGAGAGAATGTGAGGATCTCCACGGTTGCGATCGCCCAGGGCAACCTGACCATCCGGGTTCAGGAGACTCCCGCAGTCAGCCAGCCCAACGCCTTCTCGCAGGGCCAGACGACCGTGACCCCGCAGTCGACGGTGGACGTCGAGGAGGAGAAGGGCAAGCGGCTCATCACCCTCCGGAACGGGGCCTCCCTGTCCAGCCTCGTCTCAGGGCTGAACGCCCTGGGGGTCACCCCTCGGGACATGATCTCCATCCTGCAGGCCATCAAGGCGGCCGGTGCCCTCCAGGCCGACATCGAGGTGATGTGATGAGCCCCGCTGCTCCTGTTTCCACGGCCACGGCCCCTGCGCCCCTGGCCCCCTCGCCGTCCGAGACCTTTCAGAGGACCCGGATCGCGAAGTCTGCACAGGACTTTGAAGCCTCCTTCCTGTCCGTGATGATCAATCAGATGTTCTCGGAGGTGGATACCTCCGGTCCCTTCACCGGCGGGTCAGGCGAGGCGGCTTTCCGCTCCTTCCTGGGCGACGCCGTGGCTCACCAGATCGCCCGTTCCGGAGGGATCGGCCTGGCCGGTCCCGTCCAGGCGCAAATGCTCAAGCTCCAGGGGCTTAGCTAGGAGAATGTCCATGGCCCTATCCGCAGACAACGCCGACGAGCGCGTCGGCCAGTTGATCGCCCTCACCGAACGGCTCACCGAACTCATCGCCGCCGAGGCCCAGGCGTTCGAAACCCACCGCCCGCAGGATGCCGCAGCCTTGGTGGAGGAGACCTCCCGGCTCGCCAATCTGTACCGGCACGAGTCCGCTCGGGTGCGCGCCAATCCCAACCTGGTCGCGTCGGCGACGCTTGAGGGCCGAACCCGGCTGATGCGGGCGACAGAGGCCTTCGACGCCGTCCTGGCCCGGCAGGGGCGCGCCCTCGACGCTGCCCGCACCGTCACGGAGGGGCTGGTCCAGGCCATCGCGACCGAGGTCGCCGCCCAGAGGTCGAAGGGCATAGGTTACGGACCGAGCGCCAAGACGCATGACCTCAACACGGCCACCTCGATCACCCTCAACCAGAGGGCCTGAATCCGCGCCGGGACGGACCCGTCGGGGGTTGCAAGGGACGCAGGCCTGCGGGAAGTGTGAGGAACCTCCGGAGTTCCTCCCGTGCCCCCAAGACCCGCGCTTCTCGCTAGCCTCTGTTTGTCGGCCCTTCTCAGCCTGAGCGTCACTGCGCCTGCGTACCCCGCCAGCCCGGACCCTCGCCGTGTCCATGAGGCGGCGGTGGTGCTGGACACCCATTTCGATACGCCTGCGAACCTGGGCCGGCCCGGCTGGAGTATACTCGACCGCCACGATACCGCCCGGGACGGCAGCCAGGTCGACCTGCCCCGGATGATCGAGGGCGGGGTCGATGGCGGTTTCTTCGCCGTCTTCACCCCGCAAGGGGCCCGGGGCGCCGCGGGCAATGCCGCCGCCCGGGACCATGCCCTCTACAGGGCCTCCGAGATCCGCGAGATGGTGGCCCGCCACAGCGACCGTTTCGCCCTGGCCCTGACAGCTGATGATCCCGCACGGATCCTCGCCGCCCGGAAGCGCTTCGTCTTCATGAGCATGGAGAACGGATCCCCCGTCGCCGGGGACCTGTCCCTCATGCAGGCCTTCTACCGGCTGGGTGTGCGGATGATCGGGCCCGTGCACTTCCGCAATAGCGACCTGGCGGACTCCGCGACTGACACGCCGGAATGGGGTGGCCTTTCACCAGCCGGACGCAGCTTCGTGGCCGAGGCCAACCGGCTGGGTATGGTGATCGACGCCAGCCATGCCAGCGATGCTTCCCTGGACCAGATGATCGCCCTTTCTGAGGCCCCGCTCATCCTGTCGCACTCAGGGTGCAAGGATGTCTTCGATCACCCTCGGAACGTGGATGACGCCCGCCTTCGCGCCCTGGCGGCCAAGGGTGGGGTCATCCAGATCAACGCCTTCTCGGCCTACATGGTCCCGACCCCGCGGATCCCGGAGCGGGAGGCCGCATTGAAGGACCTCGCCAAGTCCCTGGGTGTCAGCGGGCAGGACATGACCGACGGCCAGCGCAAGGGCTTCACCGAGGGGCGGAAGTCGATCGATGCCCGCTGGCCGGTCCCGAGAGCCAACATCGACGACTTCATGAAGCACATGCTCCACGCCCTCGCCGTGATCGGGCCAGACCATGTCGGCGTGTCCGGCGACTTTGATGGGGGCGGCGGCATCGACGGGCTGAACGACGTCTCCGACTATCCGGAGATCACGCGGCGCCTACTCGCGGCGGGCTACTCGCCTGCGGACATCAACAAGATCTGGAGCGGCAACGCCCTGCGCGTCCTGAAGACTGCGGAAGCGGTCCGGGATCGACTGCAGACCCCGAAGGCCGACTGATGACCCCTGAAGGGCAACTGATGACCTACGAACACCTCGATATTCGCATCGAAGACGAGGTCGCCTGGGCGACGATGAACCGTCCCGACCGGTTGAACGCCCTGAACCCGAAGCTGGTGGAGGAGCTGCGGGACTTCTTCGTGGGCCTTTATTGGCGGCGAGACGTGCGGGTGGTGGTGCTGAGGGGTGCGGGGAAGGCCTTCTGCGCTGGCCTGGACCTGAAGGAACGCAGCGGAGACAACACCAACCGCTCGGTGGGTGCAGGACTGACAGGGCAGAGGCGGATCAGCGAGATCGTCATCGCCATGCGTCGGTGCCCGCAGCCGATCATCGCCTGCGTCGATGGCGCCGCCAGCGGCGGCGGCTTCGCCCTGGCCCTGGCCTCGGACGTGCGCATCGCCACGCCTTCCCTCAAGATGAACGCCGCCTTCATCCGGATCGGCCTGTCCGCCTGCGACATCGGCGTCAGCTACTTCCTGCCCCGGATGGTGGGCAGTTCGGTGGCCGCGGAATACATGCTGACAGGTCGCTTCATCGGCGCGGATCGCGCCTACCAGCTGGGCCTGGTCAGTCGCATCGTCGATACAGGGGCTTTGGAGGCCGAGGCGCGCGAATTCGCCGAGGATATGCTTCACGCCACGCCCCTGGGCCTGCGGCTCACCAAGGAGGCCCTCAACTACGCCATCGACACCCAGGGCCTGGAGGCGGCCATCGCCATGGAGGACCGCAACCAGATCCTCTGCGCCCAGGACGGGGATTTCGCCGAGGGCGTCCGCGCCTTCCTGGAGAAGCGCAAGCCGGTCTATGTAACCCGCGAAGGCTGATCCACAGAAGGTTCGGCCGGACCCGGTCCGGATCGCTTGTTCGCCACATGTTCCAGTGATATCCGGAGCTTTCTTCAAGGGAGAATCTGCCGTCCCGGCCTCCGGGCGGCGACCGGACGCCATGTCGGACGAACAGAACTTCATCCGGGTGCGGGGCGCCCGCGAGCACAACCTCAAGGATGTCGACATCGACATCCCAAGGGGGAAGCTGGTCGTCATGACGGGTCTGTCGGGGTCGGGGAAGAGCTCCCTGGCCTTCGACACCATCTACGCCGAGGGCCAGAGGCGCTATGTCGAAAGCCTCTCAGCCTATGCGCGCCAGTTCCTCGAACTGATGAGCAAGCCGGACGTCGACCTGATCGAGGGCCTGTCGCCAGCCATCTCCATCGAACAGAAGACCACCAGCCGGAACCCGCGCTCGACCGTCGGCACGGTCACCGAGATCCACGACTACATGCGCCTGCTCTGGGCGCGGGTGGGAATTCCGTACTCGCCGGCCACGGGCCTGCCGATCGAGAGCCAGACCGTCTCGCAGATGGTGGACAAGCTGTCCGCCCTGCCCGAGGGCGAGCGGGTCTACCTCCTGGCGCCGGTGGTCCGGGGACGGAAGGGAGAATACCGTCGGGAGATCGCCGAATGGCAGAAGGCGGGCTTCCAGCGCCTGAAGATCAATGGCGTCTTCCATCCCATTGAGGACGCACCGGTTCTCGACAAGAAGTTCAAGCACGATATCGACATCGTGGTCGATCGCCTGGTCACGCGTTCAGGCCTCGGGAGCCGCTATGCCGACTCCCTGGAGACCGCGCTGAAGCTTGCCGACGGCATTGCGGTGGCCGAATGGGCCGACATCGCCGAGGGGCAGGCGGAACCCCGCCGGATGATCTTCTCGGAGAAGTTCGCCTGCCCGGTCTCGGGCTTCACTATCTCCGAGATCGAACCGCGCCTGTTCTCGTTCAACAACCCCTTCGGGGCCTGTCCCACCTGTGACGGCCTCGGGGCCCGGCTGACCTTTGACGGGGACAGGGTCGTCCCCGACCGCAGCCGGACCCTGCATGGCGGGGCCATAGCGCCCTGGTCCAAGGGCCCCTCCCCGCTCTACACCCAGACCCTGCAGGCCCTGGCCCGTCACTATGGCTTCTCCATGGATGCGCCCTGGTCGGACCTGTCGGAGGCTGCGCGAAATGTTGTCCTCCAGGGGTCCGGCGGCGAGAAAATCCTCTTCGTCTACGACGACAATGCCCGGAAGTACGAGGTCAAGAAGACCTTCGAGGGCGTGCTTCCCAACCTCGAGCGCCGCTGGCGGGAGACCGATTCCGCCTGGGTCCGGGAGGAGCTGGGGCGCTTCCAGTCCGATACCCCCTGCGAGGCCTGCGAGGGCTATCGTCTCAAGCCAGAGTCCCTGGCGGTGCGCATCGACGGGCGGCATATCGGCGAGGTCTCCCGCCTCGCCATCCGGGAGGCCGGGTCCTGGTTCACGGAACTTGAGAACCGCCTGACGCCCAAGCAGATGGAGATCGCCCGGAGAATCCTGAAGGAGATCAACGACCGGCTCAGGTTCCTGGTGAATGTCGGCCTGGACTACCTGAACATGTCCCGAGCCTCGGGTACGCTCTCGGGCGGCGAGAGCCAGAGGATCCGCCTGGCCAGCCAGATCGGATCCGGCCTGACCGGGGTGCTCTACGTCCTCGACGAGCCCTCCATCGGCCTGCACCAGAGGGACAATTCCCGGCTGCTGGACAGCCTGAGGGGCCTGCGCGACCTGGGCAATTCGGTCCTGGTGGTCGAGCATGACGAAGAGGCCATCCTCACCGCCGACTATGTCATCGACATGGGCCCGGGCGCCGGAATCCATGGCGGGCACGTGGTCAGCCAGGGTCGGCCAGCCGAGATCATGGCCGATCCGGCCAGTGTCACCGGGCGCTATCTGTGCGGGACGGAGGAGATCCCCCTCCCCGACCAGCGGCGCTCGACCCATCGCAACCGGGTGCTGAAGGTCATCGGCGCCACGGGTAACAACCTGCAGTCGGTGACGGCCGAGATCCCTGTTGGGACCCTGACCTGCATCACGGGCGTCTCCGGCGGTGGCAAGTCGACCTTCACCATCGAGACCCTCTACAAGGCCGCGGCACGCCGCCTGCACAACGCCGCCGACGCCCCGGCCCCACATGACCGGATCGAGGGCCTGCAGCACTTCGACAAGGTCATCGACATCGACCAGTCGCCCATCGGCCGCACGCCGCGCTCAAACCCGGCCACCTATACCGGTGCCTTCCAGCCCATCCGGGATTGGTTTGCGGGCCTGCCCGAGGCCAAGTCGCGGGGCTACGGTCCGGGCCGGTTCAGCTTCAACGTCAAGGGCGGGCGCTGCGAGGCCTGCCAGGGTGACGGGCTGATCAAGATCGAGATGCACTTCCTGCCCGACATCTACGTGACCTGCGACGTCTGCAACGGCCGCCGCTACAACCGCGAGACCCTGGAGATCCTGTTCAAGGGCAAGTCCATCTCGGACGTTCTGGATATGACCGTCGACGAGGCGCACGACTTCTTCAAGGCCGTGCCGACCGTGCGGGAGAAGATGGCAACCCTTCGCCGGGTGGGCCTGGGTTATGTCAAGGTCGGTCAGCAGGCGACCACCCTGTCGGGGGGCGAGGCGCAGAGGGTCAAGCTGTCCAAGGAGCTGTCGCGCCGGGCCACGGGCAAGACCCTCTACATCCTCGATGAACCCACCACCGGCCTGCACTTCGAGGACGTCCGCAAGCTGCTGGAGGTCCTGCATGAACTGGCCGACGCCGGGAACACCGTGGTGGTGATCGAACACAACCTGGACGTCGTGAAGACAGCCGACTGGATCCTCGACTTTGGTCCGGAGGGCGGGGACGGCGGTGGCAAGATCGTCGCCTTCGGGACCCCGGAGTCCGTCGCGGCGGAACCAGCAAGCTGGACGGGACGCTATCTGGCGGACATTCTGGCCCGGCATGAAGACAGGCGAATGGCCCGGCGTCGCGCGGTCATGGCCTGAACGCCCGAAACGGCGCCCCGAGGGAGACTACCGATGAAACTCTATGGCGCGCCGAACCCGGCCCCCAACCCCCGCCGCGTGCGCATCTTCCTGGCAGAAAAGGGCGTGGACCTGCCCGAGACGCGCATCGACATGATGAAGCGCGAGCACAAGTCCGAGGAATTCCGGGCCCGCAACCCCCTGGGCCAGATTCCGACCCTCGAGCTGGACGACGGGACCTGCATCTCCGAGACGGTGGCCATCTGCCGCTATTTCGATGAGGTCCACCCCGAGCCGCCCATGTTCGGCAAGACGGCGGTGGAGAAGGCGCTGGTAGACCAGTGGGTCCGCCGGGTGGAATTCGTCGCCATGATGCCGGTGGGCAATTTCTGGCGTCACGCCCACCCGCGCACGGCGGCTTTGCTGACCCAGTACAAGGACTTCGGCGAGTCGAACCGCGAGACCTTTGCGGGTGCCCAGAGGTTCTTTGACCGGGCCCTCCAGGACCGTGAATTCCTGGCCCTCGACACCCTGACCATGGCGGACATCTGCCTGCAGACGACGGTGGATTTCGCAGACTGGATCGGCCTGCCCTGCGATCCGGAACTCAAGTCCCTGGCAGCCTGGCGCGAACGCCTGGCCGCCCGTCCCAGCGCCTCCGCCTGAGTCAGACGGTGGAGCGGCGGGCCCGGATCTCGCGGTAAATCACCGCCGC
>NZ_JBAXIM010000023.1:0-23549 GCF_037138395.1 Phenylobacterium sp. | reverse complement strand
AGAAGGTGTTTGATGGCGGGCTGCTCGCCACGCGCATGCTCATGGACAGCGTCGCAGCGGCCGGGAGCATCCGGCGGCTCGTCTACACCAGCTCCTTCGCCGCGGTCGCTCACCCGGCGGACGAGGGCCACCTCTACACTGAGGCCTCGACCGCCGATATGCACGCCGACCGACGCCGGCCTGAAGCGAGTTGGTCCCTGGAGACCGTGTCCCGCAACCGGGAAGTCGCCTACGCCATGACCAAGCTGGAGTCCGAGCGCTTCGTCTACGCCGAGGCGGACCGGCTTGGCCTCGCCGCCTTTGGCATCTGCCCCTGCCACGTCATCGGCCCGCTCCTGTCGGCCTCGCACCAGCGCCCCTGGAGCTGGCAGACCCGGATCGGCGACATGCTGGAGGGTTATGGCCATCCCCGGATGTACTGGAACATCGTCGACGTCCGGGACGTGGCCGAGACCCAGGTCCTGGCGGCGGAGTCCGACCGCAATCGCAACGGCGAACGCTACAACCTCGTGGCACCCGACGAGAGCGGCCTGATGTTCCAGGAGGACCTCCAGGCCCTGCTCCAGCGGCTCTACCCGGGGTGCGGCATCGGCGGGGACTTTCGCGAAGGTCGCCGCTACCGGGCGCCTGTCTCCGTGATGGAGAAGGCGATCACCCAGCTGGGCCTGAAACCGCACAGCGTCGAGGCCAGCGTCCGCGACAACGCCGACAGCCTGCTGGCCTGGGGCCTCGTGCGGACCCGTCCCGGCGAGGACAACTGGCAGCGCGAGGGCCGCGACCTCGGGATCGCCTCGAAGTGGAGCCCCCACCTCTATCCGGCGATCGACCCGGCCATGCGGGCAAGGCTGGTCGCGGAGGGGAAGGCCTGACATGGGCTCCGTCACTCCGACCCTGAAGGACCAGGGGGTCACCACCGCCCCGACGCCCTCGGCCGCTGAGGAGATCGCCCAGCTCCGCGCCGAGATCGAACGCCTGCAGGCTGTCGTCGCCACCGGGACGCCAGAGGGCGAGGCGGGCGCTGACGGCGTCGCCGAAGGCAACTGGCCGCGGCGGATCACCTACGGCCGGCAGGTTCACTCCGGGTCCCAACTCTCGGGCCTGAGCCGGGAGCGCGAGCGTATTCGGTCCAGCACGGATTTTCCCGAGCTCCCCGCGCCCACACGCGACCAGGAACAGCTGGAGGCCGACTTCATCCGCTGGGGCTATTGTCTGGTTGCCGACGCGATGTCGCCGGACCAGGTGCGGGCCCAGGTCGACAGGCTGGTGGACCAGGCGGAGGCCGAGCGCGCCGCTGGCGTGGCCCGGCGGGCCAATCACGGCCACTCGCAGACCATCTTCAACCTCCTGGCCAAGGGGCAGGTCTTCCGGGACCTGTCAGCCTTCGAGCCCTCGGCCGCCCAAGGCGGCCCACTCGTGGAGGATCTGGTATCGCGGATTCTTGGGCCCGCCTACCACCTCGCCACTGCACATGGATCCCTGGTCCACGAGCGTGGCGGCCTGCAGGAGTTGCACCAGGACCAGGGCTTCGTACCCCTGCCGCACCCGCCCTTCCCACTCTACTGCCTGCTGATCTGGCTCTACACCGACTTCGGCCTGGAGGAGGGCGGCACCTACATTGTCCCCGGCTCGCACCGGGACGCCCTGGGTCGGAACCTCATCCGGCCCGACAGCAACTACGCGCACCTGGCAGAGGAACGGATCGTGGCCCTGACGGCACCGGCGGGAACCTGCCTGGTCACCGACAGCCGGGTCCTGCACTCGGGCGGCAAGCGCACCCAGCCGGGGACCCGCCTCGCCAGCCGAATCCTCTACGCCCGCCCGGAGATGCGCCAGCAGGAGACCCAGCTGGCCTGCCTGACTGACGCTGAACTCGCTGCCCTCTCCCCCAAGCTCAAGGGCCTCGTGGGCTTTCGCACCTTCAGCGGCCTCGGCATGGTGGACGGGAACACTACCGATCCCGGCAAGCCAGTCACACCGATCGGAGAACTCTCCCTTTCCCGGCCGGCGTCCCTCTCTGCCGACTTTGACTGGCGCTACAGCGAGCACGCCCGGCAGCTTGCGGCCTCGGATCCCGAGGTCGACTATCGGGGCCCCCGGAACCCCGCCGCCAATGCCTGAGGATACCCACATGACCATGGCCGACTATGGCGCCGCGCCGACCCTCGATCCCCTGATGCGGGACCTCGCGGCCTGGGACCTCTTCAGCCATGTGGCCGAGCTCGAGGCCTATGGGGTGACCGTGGTGCCACCCGAGAAAATGCGCGCCTCGGAGGGGTTCGTCGACCGTCTGCGCGACGCTATTCTCCGCACGTTCGAGACGCGAACCGGCGCACGTATCGGCGACTGGCGGACCGATCCCCTTCCGAGGGTCAACACCCAAGGCAAGGGCTGGGACCTGATCGAGGAGGACGAGGTCTTCATCGAGGCGGCGACCAACCCGGTGGTCCTGGCCCTGGTCCGCTGGCTGTGCGGCGGCTCTGCCGTCTTTGGTGGCCAGACCTGGATCCTGAAGGGCCCTGACGGCACCCCCCTGGGCCTCCACAGCGACTCCCATGGCCTGCCGCCGGGCAGCGGGACCATCGCCCACATGTGCAACGCCTCCTGGCTGGCCACGGACTACGCCGGGGTTGAGGACGGACCGACAGTTTTCGTGCCCGGTAGCCATCACTATGGCCGCGCCACCCTGCCGCACGAAGGGCGCCTGGGCGAGACGCCCTTCCGCACCGTGCCCATCATCGGCAAGGCCGGCTCCCTGGCCATCTGGAACGGCGCCACCTGGCACGGGGCCGTCCCCCGGACCACACCGGGCCTGCGCGTCACCCTCGTGCAGAACTACTTCCGTCCCTACATGCGGACCATGATCAACTACCGGGGCCGGCTGCCGCAGGACCTGCTGGACCGCCATCCGGAACTCGACCGCATCATCGGCCGGCCCCTCTACCCCTACGATGACCCCCAGGGTCCGGAACCGGACCGCATCGCCCCCCTCATGCGGGCCGGGACCGACCCCTTCGCGTGATTTACTTGCTTCTTGCCGTCTCCAAGGCGCCCGCAGCCTCCAGCTCGGCCTGGACGACGCCCAGGGTCTCGTCCGTGATGCGCGGGTCGAACCCCTGTAGCGCCTTAAGTGAAATGTACCGGAACTTCGGATAGTTCGGGTGCTGCAGCATGCCGGGCATGTAGGTCTCCAGGACCGCCCGGGTCTCAGGACGCGCGGCGAGGAGGAAGATCGGCGTCGTCTCGACCGATGGCGGGGCCCGGGTGGCGGCCAGGGCCTTGTCCATCTGCGTCAGCGCGTCGTCCGTGATCCTGGGATCGAACCGCTGTAGCTCCCGGGGCGTCTGCCACTGGAAGTCGAAATACTTGGGATGCGACTGTACGCCGGGGAGGTAGGCGTCCAGCACCTCCCGGGTCATTGGATCCTTGGCGAGCGTCGCGATCGGGGTCTTTCCGCTGGTCGGCAAGGGCGCCGCTGCGGTGGCAAGCGGCATGAGGACCAGGACCAGGCTGGCGAAGCTGGCGACAAGATGACGATGCACGGGCTCTCTCCTCCCTAGGACAGGACTGACAAGACGAGCATACCTGAAACTCGATGGGCGAGGAAACAGGCTTGAATCTGAACCTTCGAAGCGCATTGATCCCATACTTGAAAATGAAAACGGGGATGGTCATGCGGATTGGATGCTTGGGAGCGGCGACCATCACGCCCAGCGCCGTCATTCTTCCGGCCTCGGTCCGGGCCGGCGCCGTACTCCAGGCCGTTGCGGCCCGGGATCCGGCCCGGGCCGAGGCCTATGCGGCCCGCTATGCCTTCAAGCGCGCCGAAGCTGACTACGCCGCCCTGGTGGCGGCCGACGACATTGACCTCGTCTACAACGCCCTGCCCATCCACCTGCATGCGCCCTGGAGCCGTCGGGCTCTGGAGGCGGGAAAGCATGTCCTCTGCGAAAAGCCCTTCGCCATGAATGCGGTCGAGGCCGAAGGGGTCCTCGCCGCGGCCCGGGCGTCCGGCCGTCGGGTGATCGAGGCCTTCCACGCCCGCTACCACCCCGCCATGCTCAGCTTGATGGAGACAGTCGCCTCCGGCGCCATTGGCGCGCTCCGGAGGGTGGAGGGGCGATTCTTCATCACAGTGCCCGAGCGTGATGGCGCAGAGATCCGCCACCTGCCCGAGACCGGTGGCGGCGCATTCATGGACCTCGGATGCTATCCCCTCGGCCTGACCCTGCAACTCCTGGGGGCTGAGCCCACCTCCGTCGAAGCCGAGGCTGTACTCACAGCGCGAGGGGTAGACGAGAGCCTCACCGCCCGGCTTGGCTTCGCCGGCGGTGTCGAGGTGGAGCTGTCGGCCTCCATGGGCAAGGGCCTGGCCTTCGACGCCAGCCTCCGGGTGATCGGCGAGACGGGCGAGATCCGCTACTGGAACCCGGTGGTCCCCCACCTGGGCGGGCGGCTGACGGTGATGTCTGGTGACGCCGTCCGCGACCTGCATGTGCCTCGGATCAGCAGCTACACCTACCAGCTCGAGGCTGTGCTCGGGGCCTTGGAGTCTGGCCAGGCCCTGCCCACTGAAGGCGAGGCCATCCTGCGCCAGCAGCGAACCCTGGACGCCATCTACGCTGCCGCTGGCCTGCGCCATCTGCGGTTTCCGGAGTCGCCTCCGCTTGGCTAGCCGCCTACCGCCGACAGGGCGTCGTAGCGGTAGAGGCCGTCCATGGCCGGCCCCATGCCCAGGCCGGCCTTCATGGCCTGGTCGCGGGCCCAGCTGAAGGGCGGGCGCAGGTGGTAGATCGTCGCATTGCGGCGCGAGCTCGCCTGGATGCCGGCGGTCCTGGGGCGGCGAAGGTCCTCGTAACGGGAGAGCGCCGCGGGGATGTCGCCGCGACGGCAACCTGACAGGCAGGCGGCAAGGACAGCGGCGTCCTCGATGGCCATGCAGGCGCCCTGGGCCATGAAGGGCAGGGTGGGGTGGCAGGCGTCGCCCAGCAGGGTCACCGCGCCGTGGCTCCACCTCGGCAGGGGATCCCGGTCGAACAGGGCCCAGCGGAAGCAGGCCTCCTCCGGAGCGGCCTCGACGATCCGCCGGACAGTGGGATGCCAGCCTGCGAAGTCCCTGCGCAGGTCCGCGGCCTCGCCCCGGCTGGACCAGGACTCCTCGCGCCAGTCGTTGCGCTCGACCACGCCGACGAAGTTCACCAGGGTCCCGCCCCGGACAGAGTAGTGCACGAAGTGGGCGCCGGGCCCCATCCAGAGGGTGGCTACGGGCCGGATGTCGGCCCCCTCCAGCCGCTCAGCGGGGATCAGTCCCCGCCAGGCGACATTGCCGGTGAAGCGAGGGGCGGCGGGTCCGAACAGGGCCTCGCGCACGAGGCTGCGCAGGCCGTCCGCCCCGACCAGGACATCCGCCTCCAGACGCTCGCCCGAGGCCAGGACCAGGGATGGGGTCCCGTCGTCCTCGCAGGCTGCGACGGCTTCGCCGAGGCGCAGATGGATCCGGGGCTCGGCCCGGCTGGCCTGTTCCAGCACCGAGACCAGGTCCGCCCGGTGCATGTGAAAATAGGGAAAGCCGTATCTCTCCCGCGCGGTCTCGCCCAGGGGTGCGCGACGGATCTCCTGACCCTGCTGCCAGCCCCGCGCCTCGACAGCCTCGGGCCGGAAGGCCAGGGCGGAAAGGCCCGCCTCCAGGCCCAGGTGGAACAGCACACGGGTGGCGTTGGGCGAGACCTGCAGCCCCGCCCCCACCTCGCCCAGGGCCTGCGCCTGCTCGACGACCGTCACCAACAGGCCCGCCCGAGCCAGGGCCAGGGCCGCCGTCAGCCCGCCGACGCCCGCGCCGACGACCAGGGCTGTGAGGGGCGCGCTCATCGCGGCCTCGCCTATGGCCTCACTCCCCGTCGAAGCCGATGAAGACCGCCGCCTCGTCCACCGACTTGCGGTTCGAGACCACGGCGTTGGCGGGGAAGCTGTCGTCGGGCCAGCCCATGGCGACGCAGATCATGATGACCTGGTCGTCCGGGATGCGGGCGTGCTCCCGGACCACGGGGGACTGCATGATGCCCTGGCTGTTGATCACGCAGCCCAGGCCTCGGGACCAGGCGGCGTTGACCAGGCAGTTGGTCACGGCACCGCAGTCGAAGGGGCCGATGTCGCCGCCGTGGATCGACCGGTCATAGGTGACGACGATGGAGACCGGGGCGTCGAACTGGCGGAAGCCGCGCAGCACCCAGTCCTGCCGCTTGGCCTTGTTCTCGCGTTCAATGTCCATGGCCGCGAAGAGCTGCTTGGCGACCTCGATCTGCCGCTCCCGATGGACGCCGTCATAGGCGCCGTGGCTGCGGAACTCGCGGGAGTCTGGCACGCCGGCCAGGTTGCGCTCGGTATTGCCGGCACGGATGGTGTCGAGCACGGACCCGGCAACCACGTAGAAGTTCCACGGCTGGGTGTTCAGCGAGGAGGGTGCCCGCATGGCCAGATCCAGCACCTCGCGGATCAGGGCCCTGGGCACCGGCTCCGGCTTGAAGCCGCGGATGCTCCGCCGGCCCTTAACAACCTCGTCGAACTGCATGTCGTCCTCTTCCCTTGGCCCTTGGGCGATCAGATCCTGAAATCATGGTCTTCGAGCCAGGCCTTCACCCGGCCGACGGCCTGGCCGCCGAGCTCGGGCTGGTCCTGGTAGTAGTGGCTGGCGCCCGCAATTTCGTGGAAGCGCCGGTCGTCGTGGGTAACGGCGTCGAACAACCGCCGGGCGTGGCTGGGCGCACAGGCGTCGTCGGCGCTGTTGTTGATCACCAGGACGGGGGCCTTCACCTGGGCCAGGCAGGCCGGGGCGTCGGCGCGGGCGTCGTCCAGGCTCCACTGCGACAGCCAGCTGCGCAGGGTCGAGAACCGCGCCAGGCCGATGGGGCTCATGTTCACGATGCGCGGATCGCCCAGGTAGCAGACGCCGGGTGACCGGTCGTTGGGGTCCACCGCCGGGTCCAGCCAGCGGGGGTCGGCCATGGTGCCGTGCACAACGAAGCCGAACTCCTCATCCGGCCGTCCGGTGTTGCGCAGATGGTCCAGCCGGGCCTTGACCCCGGCGGTGATGCGCCGGTTGCGGGCCTCCTGCGCGGCCCGATAGCGGGCCAGGAAGGCGTCGGAATAGGGCGGCCGGACCACCTCGCCATAGAGGTCCAGCTCCGGATCGCGGCACTCGGGATCGGCCTCGTCCAGGATGGAGGCGTCCAGCCATTCGGTCAGGGTGCCGTGCCGCGAGACATGGGCGGCCATCAGGATGACCCCGTCCGCCGGGATCAGCCGGGCATCCACCAGGGACAGGGGGTCCCCCGCCGGGGTGTGGGTGATGGAGGGCTGCTCGGCCTCGGCCTGGTAAAAGGCCGACAGGGCGCCGCCGCCGCTCCAGCCCAGCAGGATGACCTTCGAATAGCCGAGCTTGTCCCGGGCGTGCCGAACGGCCGCGCCGAGGTCGAGGGCGACCTTCTCCATGATCAGGGCGTTGTCCACCCCGCGATAGCGGCTGTCAGCGGCCAGGATGTGCACCCCGGCCTCGGCGAAGAGGCGCATGACCGGCAGGCCCGCCGTGCCGCCGATGGGATGCATGGTGACCAACACCGTGTCGGAGGCCGTCTCCGGACGGATCAGGGTGGCCCCCGTCGCCACCAGGCCCACCGCCCCGCCGTAGGTGTCCTTGAAGGCGGAGGGATCGCGCGAGACGATGGTGATGGGCGTCCGGATGACGGCGGCGCGTCCGCTCATTCCGCGGGGTCCGCCACGACCTTGCGCACCGGCGGTTCATTGAATGAGGCCAGGGCCACATAATCCGCGTCGGGCATCTTCAGGAGCTTTTCGTAGAGCGCGGCTGGGTATTTCAAGTGCGGCCTGGCGGGGTCGAAGGTTGGCTGGGGAGTCTCCGGCCGCGCGCCCGGGCCGGGGGGTGGATTGCGGAAGGCGGCCAGTTCCTCGGCGGAAATTCCGGCCAGGGCCACCACCTCCGGGTCGATCCACTCGTCGGGATCGGGCGGGTTGACCGAGGTCGAAATCTCGAGGTTCAGGCCCTCAGGCCCGGCGAAATAGATGGACTGGCAGAAGCCATGGTCCACCGGCCCGAAGACCGGCGTCCCGCTCTGGCGGATACGGTTGCGGAAGGCCATCAGGTCCTCCATCGACTCTACGTTGAAGGCCACGTGCTGCATGGTCCCCGGAGCCGAGGGCCCGCCGCCGTGGGCTGCGTGGCTGGAGCCCAGCTCGCTCCTGCCCTTGGCATTGTCGGGCATGGCCACGAAGGCCACCGAGGCGTTGTCGTCCAGCTCCAGGAAGCCGTGCCAGGCGCCCGGCACGCCGTGCATCCAGAACAGGGCCGTCAGCCGCATGCCCAGCACCTCGCTGAAGAAGGCGATCTGCCCCTTCATGTCCGTGGTGCTGAAGGCCAGGTGGTGCAGTCCGCGAAGCCTGGGCATGGGGGTCTCCTCCGGGGCGGCGCTATTTCCGACCCTTGGTGGGAATGTCGCGGAACGCAACGGTCTTGTCGACGCGGTTGTCGCTGGGCAGGCCCCGGACCTGCTCGCCGATGATATAGCGCAGGACCTCGTCCGAGCTACCCTTGACGGCCTATGGCTTTCGCTGGAGCCTGTGTCCGGGAGGAACGGCATGCTCTATCTGCTGCTGAAGGCTGGGATTTCAGGTCTCATCGTTGCCCTGGTCTCGGAAATCTCCCGCCGAAATCCCGGGATCGGCGGGTTGGTCGCCTCCCTGCCCCTCGTCTCGATCCTCGGCATGGTCTGGCTCTGGTCGGATACTCGCGATCCGGTGCGGCTCGCAGACCACGCCGCCGGGACCCTGGTCTTCGTGCTGCCGTCCCTGCCCATGTTCGCCCTGATGCCCTGGCTCCTGCGCAGGGGCGTCAGCTTCTGGCCGGCCCTGGCGGCGGGATGCATCCTGACGGTCGTCCTCTACCTGCTTACCCTCTGGGGTGCCTCGCGCCTGGGCCTGAGGCTTTGACGGCGGGCGCGCCCGCCGCCTTCAGTCCGCCAGCGCCAGGATCCGGTCCACCACCGCCGCAAGCTTCTCATCGATGACGTGGAGATAGGCCTTCCAGTCGTCCATGTGGCGCAGGTCCTCGGCTCCGTCCGACACGCCCCGCAGTCCCGCCAGGGGCACACCATGGGCCATGCAGGCGCGGGCGACGGCGAAGGTCTCCATGTCCACCATGTCGGCGTCGATGGCGTCATAGGCGGCCCCGGAGATCACCGCCCCGCCCGTGGACAGGCGCACGGCCGGCAGGTCCGGCAGCAGAACTTGCAGGGGCAGGTCCCGGGGCAGGTCGAGATAGGGGGTCAGTCCCGCCGGGATCCCCAGGGGCGAGGCGTCGATGTCCCGGTAGCTGACGCTCGCCACCTGATAGACGCCGGTCTGCTCCAGCGTGCGCGAGCCGGCGGATCCCAGGCAGACGGCCAGGTCTGGAATCTCGCCCCGGGTCTCCAGCCGGGCCAGGGCGGCGCCGACGGCCAGCCCCGCCTCGACAGGACCCACCCCGGTCATCAGGGGGGTGAAGCGGGCGCGCAGGGCCGGCCCGTACTCCGGCGGCGCGGCCATGACGAAGAGGATGCGGCGGTCTCCCGCCTGGACGAGTTTCATGGCCCCACCCTGCACCGGATCGCGGCCGGCGTCAGCGGGGGCGTGCGCCAATGGCAAGGCCTCAGGCCCGGCGACACCGCTCGGAGCAGTACTTCACCTCGTCCCAGACCTTCTCCCACTTCTTCCGCCAGGCGAAGGGGCGGCCGCAGACCGGGCAGGTCTTGGTCGGCAGGTCTGCCTTGCGCCGGGCCTTCACAGGCCGAGTTCCGCAAGGCAGGCGGCGGCGTCGGCGCGCAGTTCCTGGCGGCGGTCTTCGCCCATCCGCTCCAGGGTCCGCACCGATTGGGCCATGCGTGGGTTACGGGCGAACCGGGCCGCGTGCCGGTCGATGAAGTCCCAATAGAGCCGGTTGAAGGGGCAGGCGCCCGGGCCGCTCCGCACCTTCACGTTGTAGGCGCAGCCGCTGCAATAGTCGGACATCCGGTGGATATAGGACCCGCTGGCGGCATAGGGTTTTGAGCCCAGCAGTCCGCCGTCGGCGTACTGGCTCATGCCCAGGGTATTGGGCGCCTCCACCCACTCGAAGGCATCGGCATAGGCGCCCAGGTACCACTCGTGGACCGCGTGGGGGTCGATCCCGGCCAGCAGGGCGAAGTTGCCAGTCACCATCAACCTCTGGATGTGGTGGGCGTAGGCCAGGTCCAGGGTCTGGCCGATGGCGGCCTTCATGCAGGCCATGTCGGTCTTCCCGGTCCAGTAGAAGTCCGGCAAGGGTCGCCGGGCCTCCAGGGCGTTCCGCAGGACGTAGGTGGGCCCCTCCCGCCAGTAGACGCCCCGCATGTATTCCCGCCAGCCGATCACCTGTCGGATGAAGCCCTCGGCGGCGTTGAGGGGAACCTTCCCCGCCCGCCAGGCCGCCTCCACCGCTCGGCAGACTTCCAGGGGGCCCAGCAGGCCGATGTTGAGGTAGGGCGAGAGCACCGCATGGTGCAGGTAGGGCGAGGCCACAAGCATGCCGTCCTGGTCGTCGCCAAAGGCGGGTAGGGCCGCGTCGATGAAGTGCGCCAGGCTGGCCAGGGCCTGCTCCCGGGTGACCGCGAAGCGAAAGTCGTCCAGGCTTCCGAAGCCGTCGGGAAAGCGCCTCGCCACCATGGCCAGGACGTCCCCAGTCACGACGTCGGGGTCATGCCGAAGAGGCTCCGGCAGGAAGAGGTCGCCAGCCGGCGGGGCCCGGTTCTCGGCGTCGAAGTTCCAGCGCCCGCCGGTGGGCGCCTCGCCCTCCATGAGGAGGCCGGTGCGCCGGCGCATCTCGCGGTAGAAGAACTCCATGCGCAGGGCCTTGCGGCCCTCCGCCCAGGCCTCGAAGTCCGCGTGGGAGGCCAGGAACCGGTCGTCTTCCAGTACGGTCACCGGGACCCCCAGGGTGTCGGCCCAGCCGTCGGCCTCCAGACGCAGGCGCCACTCCCCCGGCTCCGTCAGGTAAACCGCCGAGGCACCGTGGCGGCGCACCGCCCGCTCCAGCTCTCCGCCCAGGGTTCCGGTGTTGCCGTCCGCCTCCAGCGCCAGGTAGTCGACCTGCCAGCCGGCCACCCTCAGGCGGGCCGCGAAGTGGCGCATGGCCGCCAGGACCAGGACGATCTTCTTCCGGTGGTGCCGGACATAGGTCGCCTCGCCCATGACCTCGGCCATCAACACCACGGTGCGCGCAGGATCGCGCCCCCGCAGGGAGGAAAGGGCATCGCTCAGTTGATCCCCGAGGATCAGGACGAGATCGGTCATGGCGCGTCTATGCCACGGTCCGGGCGCGCGCTCTACCAGGGCACGGTCCGCCCCTCGGCGTCGAAGAAGCCGCCGGTGGCGGAAGCGGGCAGGGCGTTGATGACGGCCAGGAGCTTGCCCGCCGCCGCCGCCGGACTCTGGGCCTTCTCATCGTCGCCGACGAAGGGCGCGGAGAGCGGGGTGGCCACAGTCCCCGGGTGAAGGGCCAGACAGAGGGCCTCGGGATTGCGCCGGGCCAGTTCGATCGAAGCGGTACGGACCAACTGGTTCAGGGCCGCCTTGGAGGCCCGGTAGGCGTACCAGCCCCCCAGCCGGTTATCGCCAATGCTGCCGACCCTGGCCGAGAGGGCGGCGAAGACGCACCGGCCCTTGCGGGGCAGGCGGGGCAGGAGGTACTTCATCACCAGGGCTGGCCCGGTGGCATTGATGGCGAAGGCTAAGGCCATGGCCGCCGGGTCGATCCGCGAAAGGCTCTTCTCAGGGGCCATTCCGGGGCCCTGCAGGACGCCGGCGGCATGGATCACCAACCTGAGGTCGCCGGCCGACGCGGTATAGTCGAGTGCAGAGGCCACTGAGGCCTCGTCCCTGAGGTCCAGGGGCGGGTCGCTGCTCCGCCCCAGGCCGATCACCCGGTCGAAGCGGCCCGACGCCTCCAGGGCCTGGACCAGGGCCGAGCCGATCCCGCCCCCGGCGCCGATGACGAGGGCGATCCCGCCCGCCGCGCCTGGCTCGGAGCTGGAGGCCTCGGAAGTCTGTTCAGGGCTGGACATGCCTGGGCCTCCGTGGGGTTTCGCCTGCGGGACAGGGTCGCCCCACAGACTGCCCGCATACGCCTTCCTGGATAAGGCGGCGATCTTCTCGTGGCTCCATCGCCGGCGGGCTCGGTCGCCTGTGCCATGCGCGCTCCGAAAGCTTGTCAGATTTCCTGATCCAGATCGGAACTTTAATCCATCGTTCAGGGCCGAATTGTGGGGCATGAGGCGAGGCTCAGGAGCCCGGCCCATGCAAGAATTTCTGCTATTCGCCCTTGTCGGTCTTCTGGCCCAGGCGGTGGATGGTGCCCTCGGCATGGCCTACGGGATCATTTCGTCCACAGTGCTGCTCAGCTTCGGCGTGCCGCCCGCCATGGCTTCCGCCAGCGTCCATGCGGCCGAGGTCTTCACCACCGCCGCCTCGGCAGGCTCCCACGCCTGGCACCGCAATGTGAACTGGAAGCTCTTCAGGCCTCTCGCCATCGGCGGCTGTGTGGGCGGTGCCCTCGGCGCCTTCGTCCTGACCTCGATCGATGGGGCGATCCTTAAGCCCTGGATCACCGGCTACCTCGCCCTGATGGGTTGCGTGATCCTCTGGCGCGCCCTCCGCAGTCCGGTGCTGCGGCACTTCCCCGTGAAGTTCAGCGGCCCCCTCGGCTTTTTCGGCGGCCTGTTCGATGCCATCGGCGGTGGCGGCTGGGGGCCGACGGTCACCACGGCCATGGTCGGCGTCGGTGGCGATCCCCGCACCAGCATTGGCACCGCCAACACGGCCGAGTTCTTCGTTACCGCCACCATATCGGCGACCTTCCTCGCAACCCTCCTCACCGGACACTGGGCCGATGCAGGGGACCTGACCGGCCACGCCATGGCGGTGGCGGGCCTGGTCGCCGGAGGCCTGGTCTCCGCCCCCCTGGCCGGCCTGATGGTGAAGCTGGCACCCCAGCGGATCCTCACCGGGGCGGTCGGCGTCCTGGTCGCCTGCCTCGCTGCCTACCAGGCCGCCCGCCTCGCCGGCTGGATCTAGAGCACCAGCTTGTCGAAATCGCTGGCGTCGTGGCGCTCGAGGAGCTGGCTCTCGGGCTTGCCGAAGGGCCGGTTCACGGCCCGTCCGCGCTTGGCCGCCGGCCGGGCGGCGATGGCGTCGGCCCAGCGGTTGACGTGGACGTACTCGTGGACCTGCAGGAACTCGCCCCCGCCGTACATCTCGCCCTTGGCCATGCCGCCATACCAGGGCCAGATGGCCATGTCGGCGATGGTGAAGTCTGGCCCGGCTATGAACTCGCTTTCGGCCAGGCGGCGGTCCAGCACGTCCATCTGGCGCTTCACCTCCATGGCGAAGCGGTCGATGGCGTATTCGATCTTCATCGGCGCATAGGCATAGAAGTGGCCAAAGCCACCGCCCAGGTAGGGCGCGCTGCCCATCTGCCAGAACAGCCAGGACATGCATTCGGCCCGGGCACCCGGCTCGGTAGGCAGGAAGGCACCGAACTTCTCAGCCAGGTGCACCAGGATGGCACCGGACTCAAAGACCCGGATCGGATTCGGTCCGCTGCGGTCCAGGAGGGCAGGGATCTTCGAGTTCGGGTTGATGTCGACGAAGCCGCTCGTGAACTGGTCGCCCTCGTTGATGCGGATCAGCCAGGCGTCGTACTCGGCCCCGGAATGGCCGAGGGCCAGCAGCTCCTCCAGCATCACCGTCACCTTCACCCCGTTGGGCGTGCCAAGGGAGTAGAGCTGCATCGGGTGGCGACCCACCGGCAGGTCCTTCTCCTGGGTAGGCCCGGCGATGGGCCGGTTGATGTTGGCGAACCGGCCGCCGTTGTCGCGGTTCCAGGTCCAGATCTTCGGCGGGACGTATTCAGCGTCGGACATGCAGGGCTCCCTGTGGGGGCCATCGCGCGTCGCGACGGCCGATGGTGCGCAGGATAGCGGCGCCGACGCCCTCTCCAAAAGGGGAATTGACTGCGCTTTGCGGTTGCCTCCCGGCGCAGGGGCGTCAAAGTTGGCAATAACAGGCCCCTTCAGGACCGGTCAGGAGTACGACCCCGATGACACCCGCCGATGACGCCACCCCCGTTCGCTCCTTCGACAAGGAAGCCCTGAAGGCGAAATACCGCGCTGAGCGCGACAAGCGCCTGCGCGCCGATGGCAACGGGCAGTACGTGCGGGTCGCAGGGGTCTTCGCCGGATATCTCGACGATCCCTACACGCCCTTCCAGCCCCGCGAGCCCAAGACCGACCACGTGGAGTTCGCCTTCATCGGCGGCGGCTTTGCAGGCCTCGTCGCCGGCGCCCGCCTCGTCGAGGCCGGCATCACCGATGTTCGGATCATCGAGAAAGGCGGCGACTTCGGTGGCACCTGGTACTGGAACCGCTATCCCGGCGCCCAGTGCGACACCGCCTCGATGATCTACATGCCGCTCCTGGAGGAGACCGGCCACATCCCGCGGGAAAAGTACGCTCACGCCCCCGAGATCCTCGAGCAGTGCCAGCGCATCGGCCGCAAGTACAACCTCTACGACAACGCCCTCTTCCACACCGAGGTGAAGGACCTGACCTGGGACGAGGAGAACGACGTCTGGGTCATCACCACCAACCGCGACGACCGCTTCACCGCCCGATTCCTGGGCTCAGGCACCGGGCCCCTGCATGTCCCCAAGCTGCCAGGCATCCCGGGCATTGAGAGCTTCAAGGGCCATTCCTTCCACACCAGCCGCTGGGACTATGAGTATACCGGCGGCGATCCCCTCGGCGCGCCCCTCTCAAAGATGGGCGACAAGCGGGTGGCCATCATCGGTACGGGTGCCACGGCGGTGCAGTGCGTTCCGCACCTGGCCCGGGCCTGCAAGGAGCTCCTGGTCTTCCAGCGCACCCCCTCCTCGGTGGACGTCCGGGCCAACGCCCCTATCGATCCGGAATGGTTCGCCTCTATCGCTACCCCCGGCTGGCAGCAGCGCTGGCTGGAGAATTTTACCGACAACCAGGCTGGCGGCGGCGCGGAGGAGGACCTGGTCATGGATGGCTGGACAGACCTGTCCCGGCGCATCCGCGAGAAGATGAAGACCATCCCGCCTGAGCAGATGAGCCCCCAGGCCATGCTTGCCGCCTTCGAGGACTCCGACTTCGAAAAGATGGAGGAGATTCGCGCCCGGGTGGATTCCATCGTCTCCGACAGCAAGGCCGCCCAGGACCTCAAGGCCTGGTACAACCAGCTCTGCAAGCGGCCGTGCTTCCATGACACCTACCTGCAGGCCTTCAATGAACCCGCCGCCCGCCTGATCGATACCGACGGCAAGGGTGTGGAGCGCATCACCGAGACCGGCGTGGTCGTGGCAGGGGTCGAGTATCCCGTCGACTGCATCATCTATGCCTCGGGTTTCGAGGTGGGCACTGACTATACCCGGCGTACCGGTTTTGACCTGACCGGCGTGGATGGGCTGAAGCTCTCGGAGGCCTGGGCCGATGGCATGCGCTCGCTGCATGGCCTGCACGTCCGGGGCTTCCCCAACGCCTTCTTCGTCCAGCCGACGCAGGGCGCCAACCTGATCTCCAACGTGCCGCACAACCTGACCGACTCCGGGCGCACCATCGCCACGGTGGTGGCTGAGGTGAAGCGGCTGGGCAAGGTACGGGTCGAGGTGAGCCAGGAGGCCCAGGACGCCTGGGTCGCCCTCCTGCTCACGGGCCCGGGGCGGATCATGATGGGCTCGTCAGAGTGCACCCCCGGTTACTACAACAACGAGGGCCAGGCGATGGGGCCGGGGGCGAAATACTATGTCGGCTACCCATACGGGGCCAGCGCCTTCTTCCGCTACATCGACGGCTGGCGGAAGTCCGGGGCGTTCGAGGGTCTGGAGTTCGCCTGACGCCGCCCGGCGGTAGGTCAGGGGAGCTAGCCCGCCAGCTGGGCCTTCCGCTCACGGCGGCGGCGGGTCAGGACGTGCTCGGTGTAACCATTGGGCTGGGCCCGGCCCTCGAAGACCAGTTCCAGGGCCGCCTGAAAGGCCAGGCTCTCGGGATGGCCGCCCATGGGCGAATAGGCCGCGTCGCTGGCGTTCTGGCCGTCCACCACTGTGGCCATGCGGGCAAAGGTCTCGCGGACCTGGGCCTCGGTGCAGACCCCATGGTGCAGCCAGTTGGCGATGTGCTGGCTGGAAATCCGCAGGGTCGCGCGGTCCTCCATGAGGCCTACGTCGTGGATGTCCGGCACCTTCGAGCAGCCGACCCCCTGGTCGATCCATCGCACCACATAGCCGAGGATGCCCTGGGCGTTGTTGTCCAGCTCCTGCTGGACCTCCTCCGGACGCCAGTTCGAGCGGGCCAGGGGCGGGGTCAGGAGGGCGTCGAGGCCCGTGCGCGGGCCGCCGGCCAGGCTGGCCTGGAGGGCCGCGACGTCCACCTCGTGATAGTGCAGGGCGTGCAGGGTGGCGGCGGTGGGCGAGGGGACCCAGGCGGTGTTGGCACCGGCCTTCGGGTGCCCGACCTTGGCGGCCAGCATGTCCTTCATCATGTCCGGGGCGGCCCACATGCCCTTGCCGATCTGCGCCCGGCCGGGGAAGCCGGCGGCGAGGCCGATCTCGACATTGCGCTTCTCGTAGGCGGCCAGCCAGCCCTCGGCCTTCATGGCGTCCTTGCGGACCATGGGGCCCGCTTCCATAGCCGTGTGAATCTCGTCCCCCGTCCGGTCGAGGAAGCCGGTGTTGATGAAGACGATCCGGTCCTTTGCCACGGCGATACAGGCGGCGAGGTTGGCGCTGGTCCGGCGCTCCTCGTCCATGATGCCCATCTTCACCGTGTTGCGGGGTAGGCTGAGGGCGTCCTCAACCTGGCCGAACAGGCTCACTGCCAGGGCGACCTCGTCCGGCCCGTGCATCTTGGGCTTCACGATATAGACCGATCCTGCCGGGCTGTTGAGGCGGGCGCGGTTCAGGTCGTGGAGGGCGGCGGCCACGGTGACCAGGGCGTCGACGGCAGACTCGTAGACCGGGGCTCCGTCCAGGGTGACCATGTCCGTCAGCATGTGGTGGCCAACATTGCGCACCAGCATCAGGGAGCGGCCGCGCAGCACCACCTCGCCGCCGCGGCGCGCCGAATAGCGCCGGTCGTCGTCGAGCCGGCGGGTCTCGGTGCGTCCGCCCTTCTCGAAGGCGGCGGTCAGGTCGCCTCGCATCAGGCCGAGCCAGTTGCGGTAGACGCCCGTCTTGTCCTCCGCGTCCACGGCGGCCACCGAGTCCTCACAGTCCTGGATGGCGGTCAGTGCCGATTCCATCAGGACGTCCGCCACCCCGGCGGCATCGTCCTTGCCAATATTGTGGGTCCGGTCGACCTGAATCTCCAGGTGCAGGCCGTTGTGCTTCAGGAGCACGGCAGAGGGCGCCTCGGGCGCGCCGCGCCAGCCCGCCAGCTGGGACGGATCGACCAGGGCCGCCTTCGCCCCGGAAGCCAGGGTCACGGAGAGGGCGTCGCCCACAATGGCATAGCCTTCGGCATCCGCGTGGGAGGCCCCGGCCAGGGGCGCGGCGCGGTCCAGCACGCCCCGGGCATAGGCAATCACCTTGGCGCCCCGGACCGGGTCATAGCCCTTGACCCCCGTCGGCGGCTCCAGGGCGTCGGTTCCGTACAAGGCGTCATACAGGCTGCCCCACCGGGCGTTGGCGGCGTTCAGGGCGTACCTGCCGTTCGAAACCGGGACCACCAGCTGGGGGCCGGCGATGCTGGCGATCTCGGGGTCGACGTTCCCGGTACCGAGGGTAAAGGGGGCGGGTTCCGGCAGGAGATAGCCGATCCGGGTCAGGAACTCGGTCTGGGCGTCGAGGTCGAAGGGCTGGCCATGGCGGTCCTTCCACCAGGCGTCAATCTGCGCCTGCAGGGCGTCGCGGCGCTCCAGCAGGGCGCGATTGCGGGGCTGGAAGTCCTTCAGGATACCCTCCAGCGCTGTCCAGAATACAGCCGGGGCGACGGCGGTACCGGGCAGGAGTTCCTGTTCGACGAAGGCGTGCAGGAGATCCGCAACAGCGAGGGAAGGGCTGACCTTCATGATATGCCGACCTTTCAGATCGGGCCGCCGACGGGCGCCCGGGCGTGGCTGCAGAGCCTGCCGCAGCGGCGCTGCCATACTCTGCGCAGCGCGGGGCTTCAATGGGGCGCGGCCCCCTCAGGCACCGCAATCAGGCATCCGAAAACCCGAAGGGCGCCAGGGTCCTGCGGTAGTCGTCCGGCAGGATCTGGCGGCCGATCGGCGGGGCTGAACGGGCGGCGCAGTCTGCCCGGTGGCAAAGCCGGCAGGTCACCCCGATGGGCGTGGCCTGGTCCGGGCCTCCGTCCCGGTGGTCCTGGGCGTAGACCAGCCGATGGGCGTGTTCCTCCGCGCAGCCCAGGGCGATGGCCCGCTCGATCCGCGGCGCGGCGAAGCCGCCGCCTCCGGCGGTGACGGTCCGCGCAATGGAGAAGAACTTCTGGCCGTCGGGGAGTTCCAGCCATTGGGTGACAATCTGACGCGGGGTCCGGAAGGCCTGGTGGACGCTCCAGAGGGGGCAGCCCCCGCCATGCCGGGCAAAGGGAAAGCCTGCGCCATCCAGCCGCTTGGAAACATTCCCGGCCTCGTCGACCCGGATAAAGAAAAAGGGGACCCGCTCCTGGCCGGGCTTCTGCAGGGTGGTCAGCCGGTGGGCGGTCTGCTCGAAGCTGGCCCCGAACTGGCGGCCCAGGGCCTCCACGTCGTAGCGCCGGGTCTCGGCGGCCCGGGCGAAGGCGGTATAGGGCATCAACAGGGCCGCGGCGGCATAGCTGGCCAGGGCCCGACGGGTCAGGCGCAGGCCGCCTTCGGTCTCGAAGGCACCTGCCGCCAGCACCTCGCCGATCTCGGCCTCGAGCTCGAGATAGGCCGTCTGCAGGGCCAGCTGGAAGGCTTGGCTGGCGCTGTCGAGGGTATCGTCCAGCAGGACCTCCCGCCGGTGGCGATCTAGCCGCCGGGTGGCACCGGTCATGACGTCCGGCGGCAGGCGGCGCACCCTCAGACCATGCTGCGCCTTCAGGTGGCCAGCCAGGCCCTCATTGCTCGCCACGGCCTGGGCCAGCCGTTCGGCGGCGTCATCCAGTCCGGGGAAGCTGTTGCGGCGGGCGGCCAGGAATCGACGGGATTCGGCGACGGGATCTGCAGAATCGGCGGCGTCCCTTTGGTCGGCACTTCGGTCGGCGAGCGCCAGCTGCTCGTCGCGGTAGGCGGTGTAGAGCCGAAGGAAGGCCTCGGTGACCCCCGGGAAGTTGGCGGCGGCGTCGGCCACCTCAAGGGCCTTCAGCTCGATTCCGGCGAACATGGGATCGCGCAGGGTCGACTGGAGCCGGGCGGAGTCGTTCCCGCCCTCCGCCCCAAATGCGGCGACGTCCAGCCTGTAGGTCTGCGCCAGGCGTACCAGCATTTCAGCGCTGAGGGGCCGGTGGTTGCGCTCCAGGAGGGCGATATAGGAGGCAGAGACCTGGAGGTCCTCGGCCATATCCGCCTGGGTCAGGCCTAGGTCCCGCCTCAGCCTGCGCAGGCTTGGCCCTACATACAGCCGCCGCTCGGTCGCCATGGACAGGTCTCCATCAGAGTCGGCTCCTTACAACATTACAAGTCTGACCTGTAAAGCCTGACAGATCGACTGCATGGGGACTCGATTCCCTGTCATCTCTGCGTCACACGGCAGACCGTCGAAGGTCCCGTCTGGCGGGTGCCCGGCAAGCAAGGGATTTTCAAGTTTATGTCGTACCAGGACGATATCCAGCAGGTCGAGACACTCATCCTCAGCAAGCAGGGGACGTGGTCGGGCATCAGCGCCGAATCCGTGATCCGCATGCGCGTGCAGAACCGGTTCCGTTCCGGCCTCGACATCGCCCGCTACACCGCCGCCATCATGCGCAGGGACATGGCCGCCTACGACGCCGACCCGGCCAACTACACCCAGTCCCTGGGCTGCTGGCATGGCTTCATCGGCCAGCAGAAGATGATCGCCATCAAGAAGCACTTCGGGACCACGGACCGGAAGTACCTCTACCTCTCAGGCTGGATGGTTGCTGCCCTGCGCTCGGACTTCGGGCCTCTGCCAGACCAGTCCATGCATGAGAAGACCTCCGTGCCTGCCCTGATCGAGGAGCTCTACACCTTCCTCAAGCAGGCCGACGCCCGCGAACTCGGCATGATGTTCCGCGACCTCGACGCCGCCCGCGCGGCCGGCGACAAGGGCAAGGAAGACTCGATCCTCAAGGCAGTCGACACCTACCAGACCCATGTCGTGCCGATCATCGCCGACATCGACGCGGGCTTCGGCAACGCCGAGGCCACCTACCTCCTGGCCAAGAAGATGATCGAGGCGGGCGCCTGCGCCTTGCAGATCGAGAACCAGGTCTCCGACGAGAAGCAGTGCGGTCACCAGGACGGCAAGGTCACCGTCCCGCACGAGGACTTCCTCGCCAAGGTCCGCGCCTGCCGCTACGCCTTCATGGAACTGGGTGTGGAGGACGGCATCGTCGTCACCCGCACCGACAGCCTCGGCGCCGGCCTGACCAAGCAGATCGCCGTCAGCCACACCCCTGGCGACCTCGGTGACCAGTACAATTCCTTCCTCGACTGCGAGGAAGTCACCCCGGCCCAGTGCAACCCCGGCGACGTGCTGATCACCCGCGACGGCAAGCTGATGCGGCCCAAGCGTCTGCCGTCCAACCTCTTCCAGTTCCGGGAAGGGTCAGGCGCCGACCGCTGCGTGCTGGACTCCATCACCTCGCTGCAGAACGGGGCCGACCTGCTCTGGATCGAGACCGAGAAGCCACACGTCGAGCAGATCGCCAGCATGATGGACCGCATCCGCGAGGTCATTCCCAACGCCAAGCTGGTCTACAATAACTCTCCGTCCTTCAACTGGACCTTGAACTTCCGCCAGCAGATCTTCGACGCTTGGAAGATCGCCGGGAAGGACGTCTCGGCCTATGACCGCGAAAAGCTGATGAGTGTCGACTACGACGGCACGGCCCTGGCCCAAGAGGCCGACGAAAAGATCCGCACCTTCCAGGCCGACGGCGCGCGGCGGGCGGGGATCTTCCACCACCTCATCACCCTGCCGACCTATCACACTGCGGCCCTGTCCACGGACAACCTGGCCAAGGAGTACTTCGGCGAGGCTGGCATGCTGGGCTACGTGCTCAACGTCCAGCGGCAGGAAATCCGCCAGGGCATCGCCTGCGTGCGGCACCAGAACATGTCCGGCTCGGACATCGGCGACGACCACAAGGAATACTTCGCCGGCGAGGCCGCCCTGAAGGCCTCGGGTGGGGCCAATACCATGCACCAGTTCGCCTGACGACGAGCCAGCCTAACAGAACGGATCAGGGCCCCGGAGACGCTCCGGGGCCCTTTTTCATTGTGAAAATCAGCGCACCTTGACGAAGCGCAGGGTCATGCGGTCGCTCTCGCCGATGGCGTCATAGCGGGCCCGGTCGAAGTCGGGTGCCGGTTGGGCGCCAGGGCCAGCGCTGCGCCTGCTGGGCGGCAGGGTCCAGACGCCGAAGGGATGGTCCTTGGTGTCCTTGGGGTTGGCGTTGATCTCTGAGCGGCCGGCAAGGCGGAAACCAGCGGCTTCGGCGGCGGCGATCACCGTGGCCTCGGCCACATAACCGTCGCGCGCATCCGGGACCTGGGGGCGTGGGTCCGAACGGTGCTCCTCGATGGCCAGGACCCCGCCTGGCTTCAGCACGGCATTGAAATCGGTCATGACCTTGGCAAGCATACCCGGGTTCCAGAGCCAGTTATGGATGTTCCGGGCGGTCAGGACCATGTCCGCCGAACCCGGCTTACCCAGCGGGCCGGAGGTCGCGCCAAAGCCGACGTACTCGACCTTGCCGTAGCGTGCCGAATTGGTGAAACGGGCTTCGAAGTCGGCCCGGCCCTTGCGGGCGCCCTCCGAGATCTTGGGGTTGGCGAGGTCGGTGACGCCGGCCACGTAGCGCCCCTTTGTCGCCGCCGCGTAGGGGGCCAGGATTTCCGTCCAGTAGCCCCCGCCGGGCGAGACCTCGATCACCGTCTGGCCGGGCTTCACGCCCCAGAAGGTCAGGGATTCAACGGGATGGCGGGCGCCGTCCCGGGCGCGGTCCTCGGCGGGGCGGGCCTGCGAGGCCACGGCCCGGGCAAGGGCAGTATCGGCGGCCTGGGCCCCCTGCGAGGCGGTCAGGAGAAGGGCGGCGGCGGCCAGGCCAAGGGCCTTGCGTCGGGAGGCGGTCATGCGGGAGCTCCGTGGAAGAAGATCAGAGTGGAAGACTCTTGGGCGCCCGGGCTCGATGCGCAAGGGCTCAGCACCAGCTGGCGGCCCCGGCCTGGGGTTCGCGCAGCAGTTCGGCGATGTTGGCCTCGATGACCCGGAAGCCGACATTGCCGTAGAGCATCTGGCGACCCTCATTCAGCACCAGGCTCGGGCTGCCCTTGACGCCGAGGGCCTGGGCCTCCTGGTAGTCGGACATGAGGGCGGCGTGGGCCTCGCCCCGGGCGAGGCGGGCGTGGATATCGGCGAGGTCGGCACCGGCCTCGGAGAGCACCGCATCCAGTACCGAGGCCGCGGAAACATCCCGCCCCTGCCCGAAGAATGCCTGCCGGACCCCGAGGATGGCCCGGTCACTTAGGCCCGCGGCACCGCCATCCGCCTCCTGGGCCTGGACGGCCTTCAGGGCCAGGTGGGCGGGTAGGGAGGAGGTCGGGCGCACGCCGCGCCAGAGATCCGGGCTGGCGGCCAGTTCGGGAAAGCCCTCCAGCACGTGGGCGAGGTGGCCGGCGAAGCCGTCGTAGCCGCCCTTGGTCCCCCAGTTCGCCTGGATCTTCTGGGCCGTGGCGCCAAAGACGTTGCAGAAACGTTGGGTCACCGTCACCGCCCCGCCCTGGGTCCGGCGTAACTCGGCCAGGCGCAGTTCGCCGATCCAGGCCCAGACGCAGAGCACGTCGGTGAAGCAGGTCAGGGCGACGGTCTTCATGGGGGGCTCCCTTCGGCGGTCATCGGCCCACCCTAGGCTCCCGCGCGGCTTCCTGCACGTCCTTGCCCAGCCGGGCGCCCGCCGCCATGATGGGCGTCAAAGCCCCAGGGAGGCCCGGATGAGTAGTGAAGCCGAGAGCGTGACCTACCGGGTCGAAGACCACGTCGCGGTCATCACCCTCAACCGTCCTGAACAGCGCAATGCCCTCAACTTCGAGGCCTACGACCGGCTGGAGCGCGCCTTCCGCCAGGCCGTCCGCGACCCTGATGCCCACTGCGTGATCGTGACCGGGACCGACCCCGCCTTCTGTTCCGGCGACGACGTGCGCGAGATCATGGCCGGGCCCAAGCCTGCCATCCCCCCGCCAACCACCGTGCGTCATGCCCCGACCCCGGCGGCCATGGCGGCCCTGGAGTGCGACAAGCCGGTCATCGCCGCCGTCAACGGCGCGGC
>NZ_JBAXIM010000022.1:0-23629 GCF_037138395.1 Phenylobacterium sp. | reverse complement strand
GCACGATGCGAACGCCGCCAGCTTCGACCTCGCAGGTCCAGGCCATGACCTCGACCCCGGCCGTGGCCGCCGCCTCCAGCCCCCGGGCGAAGGCGGGATCGAGGTCAGCGCAGGCGCTGAACGCCTCGCAGTCCATGCGCTGGATCACGAACAGGGTCACAGCCCGGTCGCCGGCCGCGACCTGGTCGGCCAGTTCCTCCAGGTGGCGGGTGGAGCGGGCCGCCACGCAGTCCGGGAACTCGGCGAGGCCTGGCGTGCGCATGAGGTGGACGTTCTTGACCTCCAGCCAGCAGCGGCCCCGGGCCGGGTCCTCCAGCAGGAAGTCTACCCGGCTGGCCTTGCCGTACTTCACCTCTTGCCGGACCGAGGCGTAGCCAGCGAGTTCCGGGATTGTCCCCGCCTCAAGGGCCTCGGCCACCAGGCGGTTGGGCAACATGGTGTTGATGCCCACAAGGCCGCCGTCGGCCTCGAGCAGCTCCAGCGTATGGGACAGCTTGCGCTTGGGATTGTCCGAGATCGACAGCCAGGCGGGCAGGCCTGGCGTGTTCAGACCCAGCATGGCGCCGGGGTTGGGGCAGTGGGCGGTGAGTTCCGATCCGTCCTCAAGCACGACATCGGCCAAGAAGCGTTTGTAGCGCCGCAGGAGGGTGGCCGGGACCAGGGGGGCAGGGAAGTCCATAGGGCGGGTATAGGCAAGCGGGGCTCCAGCCGATAGAGGTTCGCCGGAAACGGAGACTTACGCATGGGCAGCCCGGGCGGAGACGATGTGGTGACGGCGGCGGTGCTGATCATCGGTGACGAGATCCTGTCTGGCCGCACCCAGGACACCAATTTGAGGGACATTGCCCGGTACCTGGGCGTGCACGGGGTGGACCTGTGCGAGGCGCGCACCGTGCCCGACATCCAGGAAGAGATCGTCGACGCCCTGAATGCCCTGCGCGCCCGCTACGACTATGTCATCACTACCGGCGGGATCGGGCCCACCCACGACGATATCACCGCCGACTCGGTAGCGGCGGCCTTCGGCGTGGCGCTGGAAGAGCATCCCGACATCCTGGCCCTGATGCAGTCCCGCTGGGGCGACCAGATGAATGTCGCCCGGCGGCGCATGGCCCGGGTGCCGGTGGGCGGGTCCCTGGTCATCAACCCGGCACAGGGACCGCCAGGCTTCACCATTGGCAATGTCTTTGTCCTGGCCGGCGTGCCCCAGATCATGCGCGGCATGCTGGAGGACGTGGGGCCAAGGCTGCGCTCGGGTGCGGTGGTCCTGTCCCGCACGGTTCGCGTGGAAGGCTCGGGAGAGGGTGTCATCGCCGCGCCCCTGGAGGCGGTGGCGAAGGCGCATCCGAGCCTCAGCCTGGGCAGCTATCCCTTCTTCACCGAGGGGCTCTACGGATCGAACCTGGTCCTGCGCAGCCGCGACGAGGCCGAGCTGACGGTCACTGTCGGGGAGCTGATCGCCGCCCTCCGGGCCGCGGGCATCGAGAATGTCCGCGAGGTCGAGCCGGCCTGAGCCCGGACCCGTGAGCCTCTATCCCGTCATCATGTGCGGAGGTTCCGGGGTGCGCCTCTGGCCCGCCTCCCGGCCCGAACGGCCCAAGCCCTTCGCCCGGCTGTTCGGCGACGGGCCCACGGCCTTCCAGGACACCGCCGCCCGGGCCGCTCCCCTGGGGCCGCTCCTGGTGATCGGCGGGGCCGACCACGGGGGCCTGATCCGCGAGCAGCTGGCCGAGGCCGGGCTCGACGCCGAGGTGATCCTTGAGCCCGAACCCCGCGATTCCGCCCCGGCCATGGCGGCGGCGGCGATCCGGCTGCTGCGACGGGACGAAGAGGCGATCATGGTCGTGCTCGCCGCTGACCATCACGTTCCGGACGCCGGGGCCTTTCGCGACTCCGTGGTCCGCGCGGCGCCCTTCGCCCGCGCTGGCCGCATCGTCACCCTGGGGGTGAAGCCGACCTTCGCCTCGACCGCCTACGGCTATATCCGGCCAGGGCGCGGCGAGAGCGTTCGGATGGTCGAGGCCTTCATCGAGAAGCCCGACGCCAGCCGCGCAGCCGGCCTCATCGCCGAGGGCTGTCTCTGGAACAGCGGCAATTTCATCGTGCCTGCGACCACCCTGGTCTATGAACTGGGCCGCCTGGCGCCCGAGGTTCTGGAAGCGGCAGAGGCCGCAGTGGAGTCGGCGGCAGAGTCCGCCACAGGGCTCCTGCTGGGCGAGATTTTCCGGACCGCCCCACGGATCTCCATCGACTATGCGGTCATGGAGAAGACCGCCCGGGCCATGGTCGCCGAAGTGGACTTCGCCTGGTCGGACGTGGGGGCCTGGGATGTCGTCCACGCCCTGTCGGAACAGGATGCGACGGGTAGTCACATCGAGGGCCGGGTCGAGGCCGAGGGCGTCTCCGGAGCCTATATCCGCGCCTCCGGCGGTGCCGAGGTGGTGGTGGTCGGTGTCCAGGGCCTGGCCGTGGTGGCCGACGGCGCCCGCATCCTCGTGGCGCCCCTGGCCGACAGCCAGGCGGTGAAGCGGGCCGTCGAGCGGCTCCAGGCCCGGGGCCCGGCGGGCTATCCCGGCCTTGAGCAGGCGACAGCCAACCTGGGCCTCTGGCTCCGGACGGCGGCCCTGCCCGTGTGGTGGTCCCTGGGCGCGGACCGGGAACGCGGGGGCTTTGTCGAGGCGATCGGTCAGGACGGCCGGCCGCGGCCTGCGCCCCGGCGCGGACGGGTGCAGGGCCGGATGATCTTCAGCTTCTCCCAGGCGGGGCTGATGGGCTGGGACGGACCCTGGCGCGAGGCGGTGCGCCACGGTCTCGCCGGAATGACCGACGCCTTCCTGAGGCCGGACGGCCTGGTCCGGAGCCTGGTCGGGCTGGACGGAAGGCCGCTGGACGAGACCCCCTTTGTCTACGACCAGGCCTTCGCCCTGCTGGGTCTGGCCAGCCTGGTCCAGGCGGGCGAGTCCGCAGACATGGCCCTCAGTCTCGCCCAGCGCATGCGCGAGGGTCTGGATAATCTACGTCATCCGGGCGGCGGCTTCCGAGAGGCTGGCGACCAGCCCTTCCAGGCCAATGCCCACATGCACCTGCTCGAGGCCGCACTGGCCTGGGAGACGGCGGGAGGCGATGGCGGCTGGGCAGACCTGTCTGACGAGATCGCGGGCCTCGCCCTCGGCGCCTTCATCGACCACCGCGGGGTCCTGTCAGAGTTCTTCGACGCCGACTGGCGGCGCGCCGGCGGGGATGCCGGAAGGCTGGTCGAGCCGGGCCACCAGTTCGAGTGGGCCTGGCTCCTCGACCGCTGGGGTCGGGCCCGGGGCCGGGCCGACGGCCAGCTGGCGGCCAGGGCCCTGTACGCGGCGGGCCTGCAGGGGGTGGACTCCCGTCGGGCCTGCGCCGTGAACGCCCTGTGGGAGGATCTCTCCATCCGGGACGGTTGGGCGCGCCTCTGGCCGCAGACCGAGTTCCTGAAATCCGCACTGTCCCTGGGGGAAACCGAAGATGCCCTGAAGGCTGCAACGGGCCTGGCCCGGTATCTCGAGACCCCGGTCCGCGGACTGTGGCGGGACCGGCAGGGACCGACCGGAGGCTTCGCGTCCGGGGACGCACCCGCCACATCGCTCTATCATATCGTCGGTGCCATCCGGCAGCTCGAGGAACTATCCCCAGCACTTTCCGCGTAAGTGACGTTTTTTATACGTCACGCCCGCTGGAGCGCTCGCCTTTTCACAGAAGGTTGATTACCACGACGCGAGTCCCGCGACCCTGACCGACTCCCCCAAACCGCCGACACGGCTCGGAGACGTTGAATTGATGACCGCGATCCCCGGCCTTCATCCCGCTCCCACCCACCACGCTCGTCTGATTGCCTGGGTCGAGGAGATCGCGTCCCTGACGCGGCCGGAGCGTGTCCATTGGTGCGATGGATCGGATGCGGAGTGGGAGGCCCTGACCCGGGAACTTGAGGGCAGGGGCACACTGACCCGGCTGAATCCCGCCAAGCGCCCCAACTCCTTCTATGCGGCCTCCGATCCCAGCGACGTTGCGCGGGTCGAAAGCCGGACCTTCATCTGTTCTGAGCGCGAGGTTGACGCCGGGCCGACGAATAACTGGTCGGACCCCGTGTCGATGCGGGCGAAGATGGCGGGCCTGTTCGATGGCTGCATGACCGGTCGCACGATGTATGTCTGCCCCTTCAGCATGGGGCCCCTCGGCTCCAAGATCAGCCAGCTGGGCGTCGAGATCACGGATAGCGCCTATGTCGCCATTTCGATGCGGGTGATGACCCGCATGGGCCTGGCGGCGCTGGAACAGCTGGGCGACGACGGCTTCTTCGTGCCAGCGGTACACACCGTCGGTGCGCCCCTTGCGGCCGGTCAGGCGGACGTTGCCTGGCCCTGTAACCCCGAGAAGTACATCGTCCAATATCCCGAGACCCGGGAGATCTGGTCCTATGGGTCTGGCTATGGCGGCAACGCGCTTTTGGGGAAGAAATGCTTCGCTCTTCGCATCGCCTCGGTCATGGCCCGGGACGAGGGCTGGTTGGCCGAGCACATGCTGATCCTGAAGCTGACCTCTCCGGAGAACGAAGTCCGCTTTATCGCCGCTGCCTTCCCGAGCGCCTGCGGCAAGACCAACATGGCCATGCTCCAGCCCACCCTGGCAGGCTGGAAGGCCGAGACCGTCGGGGACGACATCTGCTGGATGCGGTTCGGAGACGACGGCCGCCTGTACGCCATCAACCCCGAAGCTGGCTTCTTCGGGGTGGCACCTGGCACCGGCAACGAGACCAACCGCAATGCGGTGGCCTCGCTGTACGCCAACTGCGTCTTCACCAACGTCGCCCTGACCGATGACGGGGACGTCTGGTGGGAGGGCCTGACCAAGACCCCGCCCGCCAACCTGACCGACTGGAAGGGCCGGGCCTGGACGCCGGGCTCAGGTGAACCCGCCGCGCATCCCAACGCCCGCTTCACCGTTCCGGCGGGTCAGTGCCCGGTGATTGCCCCCGAGTGGGAAGACCCCAAGGGGGTGCCGATCTCGGCCATACTGTTCGGCGGCCGCCGGGCCAGCGCCGTGCCTCTGGTGACCGAAGCCTTTGACTGGGCGCACGGCGTCTTCCTGGCCTCGAACGTGGCCTCCGAGGGCACGGCGGCGGCGGAGAACCGGATCGGGGAGCTCAGGCGCGATCCCTTCGCCATGCTGCCCTTCTGCGGCTACAATATGGGCGACTATTTCCGTCACTGGCTGTCGATCGGCGAGAAGACGGAGGCTTCGAAACTGCCCCGCATCTACTTCGTGAACTGGTTCCGCAAGGACTCCACGGGCCGCTATGTCTGGCCGGGCTTCGGCGACAATTCCCGGGTCCTGAAGTGGGTCTTCGAGCGCCTGGCGGGACGGGCGCCGGCCCGGGAGACCCCGATCGGCCGGGTTCCGACCGTCGGGTCCCTGGACCTGTCGGGCCTGAACCTCACAGCGGCGGACGTTGACCTCCTGCTGACGGTTGATCCCGCCGTCTGGAGCGAGGAGGCGGCCCTGATTCCACACGCCTATGAGGCCTTTGGCGAACGTCTGCCCGAGGAACTCTGGTGCCAGCACCGGGCCCTGGAGGGCCGTCTTCAGGCGGCGAGCCAGCCTGCGGAGATTGTCGCAGAGTAGCCTACCGGTGGCAGGCCTTCCCCGGCCCGGGAGGTCAGCCCCGGCTGACCCCGTGATAATCGCAGTACCAGTCCGCGAAGCGCCGGACCCCGACCTCGACGGGTGTGGTCGGCGCATATCCGAGGGCTGAGGTGGTGTCGGATATATCTGCTTCCGTGCGCGCGACGTCGCCGGGCTGCATGGGCATCAGGTTCAGGTGCGCCGGACGGCCAAGGGCCTCGGCAAGGGTCTCGATATAGGTCATCAGCTCGACCCGGGTCCCGGCACCGACATTGAGGATCCGCCAGGGGGCGACGCCGCTGGTCGCCGGGTCGGGAGCCTCGGGTCTCCAGTCTGGATTGACAGCTGCGGGACGATCAAGGGCGGCGATGACCCCGCTGACGATATCGTCGACATAGGTAAAGTCCCGCTGCATCCGACCCTGTCCGTAGACGTCGATGGGCCGTCCCGCGACGATGGCGTCGGCGAAGCGGTAGAGGGCCATATCCGGGCGCGTCCAGGGCCCGTAGACGGTGAAGAACCTCAGGCCCGTGCAGGGCAGGCCGAACAGGTGAGCGTAGGCGTGGGCCATGGACTCGTTCGCCAGCTTGGTCGCGGCGTAAAGCGTCAGGGGGTGATTGGCCGCTTGGTGAGGGGAAAAGGGCAGGGCCTCGTTGGCGCCGTAGGCTGAACTCGTGGAGGCGAAGACCAGATGCGCCGGCGAGGTCGCCCGGCAGCCTTCCAGGACGCTCAGGAACCCCACCAGGTTGGAGTCGACATAGGCCTCGGGGTGCTCAAGGGAATAGCGGACGCCCGGCTGTGCGGCCAGGTGTACGACGCCGCTGGGTTGGACGGATCGGAAGACCTCCGCGGCGGCTTGCCGGTCCGCCAGGTCGAGCCGGTGATGCTGGTAGCCCTTCCGGGATTCAAGCCGCGCCAGCCGTGCGAGTTTGAGACCTGGGTCATAGTAAGGGCTGATATTGTCGACACCGACCACGCTCTCGCCCCTGTCGAGAAGGGCGTTTGCGACGTGGAACCCGATGAATCCAGCCGAGCCTGTGACCAGGATCATGACTCAGCGTCCTGCAACCTGAAGCTGCAGCCAGCGATCAACGGTTTGACACGACCCGAAGGTCCGGGACGCCAGCCGGCTTCTCGCCGCGAAGCTGGGCGACAAGATCGAAGATGGCGCGCCGGATCTCGTCGGTATCGCCCCGCATGGCGATGGCTTCCAGTCGCCGCATATGGGCCGGCGCTACGCCAAGGGCGCTGGTCGAGACCACCTCGAGGACCTTGGGCGCGCAGGGGATCGCGCTCTCCATCTCGTCCAGGAGCTCCTCGGTAAGCTTTTCTCCGGGGCGCAGGCCCGTAATTTCAATCTCAATGTCCTTGCCCAGCGTACGGCCGGAAAGGGCGATCATCTGGCGGGCCAAGTCCATGATCTTAACAGGCTCGCCCATCTCGAGAAGGAAGAGTCGGGAGCGCTCGGCGTTCAGGTCGTAGGCGCAGGCCGCCGTGGCGTGCAGCACGAGCTGGGCCGCCTCTGGAATGGTCATGAAGTAGCGTGCCATTTCCGGGTGTGTGACCGTTACGGGCCCGCCCCGGTCGATCTGGGAGCGGAAGATCGGCACCACGGATCCGGCCGAACCCAGCACATTGCCGAAACGCACCGCCGAAAAGCGAGTCTCCGAGTCTTCCTGCTGCCCCTGGATCACGGCCTCTGCGAGCCGCTTGGTCGCGCCCATTACGTTGGACGGATCCACGGCCTTGTCGGTGGAGATCAGGACCATCTGGGCGGCGCCGGCGATACGCGCAGCTTCGGCCACGTTCCAGGTGCCCAACACGTTGGTAAGCACGCCCTCGACGGGATGCCGCTCGACCATCGACACATGCTTCAGCGCGGCGGCGTGGAAGACGAGGTCGGGCATCTCGACCCGGACGCAATCGGTGACCCGGTCGGCATTGCGAACATCCACAAGGGCGGCGGTCCGGGAGAGTTTCGGGAAGGTTTCCCCGAGCTCGCGGTCGATCTCGAACAGGGCGGTCTCGGAAAAGTCGACCAGGGTGACATGCCCAGCTTCAAGGGCGGCGACCTGACGGACAAGTTCGGCGCCAATCGAGCCGCCGGCGCCGGTAATTAGCACCCTGCGGCCTCCGATCAGGCCTTTGAGGGCGACCTGGTCGAGCTCGATCGGGCCTCGCGGCAGGAGTTCCTCGACGCTGATGTCGCGCATGGGAAGCAGGGCGACCCGGTCGTCCTGCGAGAGGTCGACGATGGACGGCAGCCTGAGCAGGCGAACGCCGTCGTTCTTCAGCCGCCCCAGCTGGGCTGCGGTGAGGCCCGTCAGGCGCGCGGGTTCGTCAAGGAACAGGATGGCGCGGGGATACTGGTTCCAGCGGCGCAGGTCGACCAGGGCCTCATCCAGCCGGCCGAGGGACTCGATGATGCAGACCCCCCGCACCTGATGTCCGACCTCGCTGGAGTCCAGACCAATAATGCCCACCGGTGTCCAGGTGTTGTCGCGACGGCGGCCCGCCTCGCGCAGATAGGTCTCGGCGGCGGAGGTTGGACCGATGAGCAGCAGTTCCGGCGCCTGAGGCGCCCGGTCTGTGAGGGATTTCAGGGGCGCAAAGCTGTCGAGGGCACGCTCATGAGCCGCCCGGCGGAGCATTCTGGCGCTGATCGCCCCGACCATCTGGAAGAATGGCGCCAGAGCAAGCACAACCCGGCTGAGACCGTCCGCCCGGGCGGCGGCGAAGAACAGGAGCAGGAAGCTGGCCGCGGTCATCAGGGCGATCCGCGCCAGCACCAGGGCATCGGGCGTGGAGACATAGCGCCAGGGCGAGAGTTCTCGCCGGAAGAGCCAGGAGAAGAAGCAGGCCAGGCCGCCATAGACCAGGGACTGGACGAAAACTCCCGCCAGCACCGCAGGATCCAGGCCGGAAGTCCGACTGCTGGTCAGCAGGAAGGCGGCAAGGAGGGCGGCGCAGGCAATGGCCGAGTCCGCCACAATATTCCGGGTCCGTTTGGCCAACCGCTCCACGCAAAAGCTCCTTACTTGCGACGGCCCAACCGGTGTCCAGAACCGGCGGCGCAGGTCAGACGGTCCTTAAACGTTCGCTACAGAGCAATCCGTCTCTGAGTCGCGACATAGCTCGCAGAGCAAGATTAACGACTCTGGGCATAGACGCCTATTTACCAAAAAAGAAAAGCCGCCGACCCTGCAGTCGACGGCTTTACCTGTGGTTTATAACGAGACTGTGGCGTCAGAACGCGGCCTTCAATCCGACGACCACCCGGGCTGAGGTGAGCTTTGCCGGATCGTTCGACTCCTCGACGTTGGTGTCCCAGTAGCGGAGGTCCAGGCCGAAGACGTCGTTGATCGCGTAGCCGAGGCCCAGGTTCCAGGTCTCGTAGTCGCCGTCGCCTTCCAGGGCCTGGTGGCCCACGGCGCCCGAGACCGAGAGCTTTTCGGCGATCGGCATGGAGCCGTTCAGCTCAACATAGGTGGCCTGGCCGGTCTGCCCGAAGTTCTCGGGGGTGTAGTAGAGCGCGCCGCCGACGGTACCCTTACCTGCGGCCACGGAGCCGGCGAGCTTGCCTTCCCAGAAGTCGAGGTCCGCACCGTCTTCCTGATTGGTGTAGCCGTATCGGACCAGGCCTACGTCCAGGGAGACCGGACCGAGGGTCGGCTTGAAGCCTGCGTAGAGGTCATATTCCATGCTGGTGCTGTCGCCGAAGTCGACGTTCGACAGCCAGGTACCGGCGTAGAAGATGCCGACGCCCAGATCGGCGCCACCATAGACCTGCGGCTTGCTGTCCGTCTGGCTATAGCCCCGGAATACGTAGTCAGAGGCAGCACCGACGTTGAAAGAGACCGACGGCCCATCTTCTGCCTTGGCCTGAGCGGCGGCTCCGAGGGCGAGGGTAGCGGTTGCGGCGATGGCCGCGAGCTTAAACGACTTCATTATTTTGCAATCCCCTTGAGATTCAGGCCTGACCCTGTCGGTAGAACACTTCCCCGTTGCGGCCCCGAACCGCCACTGCGGGCGGGGAGCTCCGGCCCAGTCCCCACACGACTGATCGGTTTCCGGGCACCGCCGTCGACGGACGCCTATTTTTTGGGCGTCAGCGTGAGGCGTGGTTCACAGAGAAAGGCCCAAATGAGATTAACGGGGCGTGAACCGCGCTCATCGCATCGACAGGGTTGCAAACCCGAGGTGCGATCCGGCGTCGACGAGAAGGGTCTCTCCCGTCACGTGCCGGGACTGCCGCGAGGCGAGGAAGGCGGCGGTGGCGGCGATGTCTTCGGCCGAAGACGCGACCTTCAGTGGGGTCGCCGCCGCAGAGCCCTCGCGGAGCCTGTCGACGCGCTCCTCAGTCATGCCCTTGCCGAACCAGGGGGTGTCGATGAAGCCTGGGCAGACTGCGTTCACGCGGATCCGGGGGGCCAGGGCCCGTGCGAGCGAGAGGGTAAGGGTGTTCAGGGCGCCCTTTGAGGCGGCGTAGGGCACGGAGGAGCCGATCCCCACCACGCCCGCGATGGACGAGGTGTTGACCACGGCCCCGGGCTGGGGCGCTGCTTCCAGCAGGCTTCGGGCCGCGCGGACCATCTGGAAGGCGCCGACCACGTTGACCGAATAGAGGTTCAGGAAATCCTCGGCGGAGACCGCCTCCAGGTCGGCATGGTTCTGGGCGAACTTGGTGACCCCGGCATTGTTGAACAGGGCGTCGATCCGACCCAGAGAGGCGGCCGCTGCAGCGATGGCGCGGCAGTCCTCGTCGCGGGAGACATCGCCCTGGATCAGGTGCGCTCGTGCGCCCTCGGCCCGCACCAGGCTGGCCGTGGTCTCGGCCTCCTCGGCGCTGCGGGCGAAGTTGACGATCACGTCTGCGGCGCCGCGGCGTGCCGTCTCTATCGCGATCGCCCGGCCCAGCCCGGTGGATGCCCCGGTGACGACGACAACGAAGTTCTCGAAATCCTGGACGCTCATGGGCATGTCTCCTCCGCCTTTGCGAAAGGCATAGGCCCAACGCCCCGACTGCGGAAGGGGCTGCCTGACCAAAGGAATTCTTGTGCAGGCACCAGAAGAATTGGACGCTGGGTAGCCGGCTTGTGAAGGTTTCCGGCTAGGCCATGCCCTATATGGTCCGGCGCCGCCCGTAAGCGGCGGTAGGAAAGGCGAGCCATGACGGCGAAAGGACATCCAGCGTCCCTGACTCACCTGCAGAGGCTGGAGGCCGAGGCCATCCACATCCTGCGGGAGGTGGTGGCGGAGGCCGACAAGCCCGTCATGCTCTATTCTGTCGGCAAGGACTCAGCGGTCATGCTCCACCTTGCGGTGAAGGCCTTCTGGCCCTCCCGCCCGCCATTCCCCCTCCTGCACGTCGACACCACCTGGAAGTTCCGGGCCATGTACGAGATGCGTGAGCGGATGGCCCGGGAACTCGGCTTTGACCTGATCGTCCACCGCAACCCGGACGCGCTAGAGAAGGGAATCAATCCCTTCGACCATGGATCGGCCCTGCACACCGACATCTGGAAGACGGAGGGACTTAAGCAGGCCCTGGACCTAAATGGCTTCGACGCCGCCTTCGGGGGGGCCCGCCGCGACGAGGAGAAGAGCCGGGCGAAGGAGAGGATCTTCTCCTTCCGGTCCACCCAGCACCGATGGGACCCCAAGAACCAGAGGCCCGAGCTCTGGCGGCTCTACAACACCCGCAAGAACCCAGGGGAATCGATCCGGGTCTTCCCGATCTCCAACTGGACCGAGCTGGACGTCTGGCAATACATCCACCTGGAGAACATCCCGATTGTTCCGCTCTACTTCTCCGGGGTCCGACCGGTGGTCGACCGGGACGGGACATTGATCATGGTGGATGACGATCGCATGCCCCTTCGGCCGGGTGAGACCCCGATGATGAAGTCGGTCCGGTTCCGCACCCTGGGCTGCTATCCCCTGACCGGCGCTGTGGAGAGCACGGCCGCGACCCTGCCGGACATCATCCAGGAGATGCTGCTGACCACCACCAGCGAGCGCCAGGGCCGGATGATCGACCACGACCAGGCGGCCTCGATGGAGAAGAAGAAGCAGGAGGGCTATTTCTGATGGCCCACCAGTCCGACCTCATCGCGACCGACATCGAGGCCTATCTCAAGGACCATGAGACCAAGAGCCTTTTGCGGTTCCTGACCTGCGGCTCGGTGGACGACGGCAAGTCCACCCTGATCGGACGTCTGCTCTACGACTCCAAGATGATCTTCGAGGACCAACTCGCGGCCCTCGAGGCCGACTCCCGCCGGATCGGTACGCAGGGTGGCGAGATCGACTTCGCCCTCCTGGTCGACGGCCTGGCGGCGGAACGCGAGCAGGGCATCACCATCGACGTCGCCTATCGCTTCTTCTCGACAGACCGTCGCAAGTTCATCGTCGCCGATACGCCCGGCCACGAGCAGTACACCCGGAACATGGTGACTGGCGCCTCGACCGCAGATGCGGCGGTGATCCTGATTGATGCCCGGCGTGGGGTTCTGACCCAGACCCGCAGGCACGCCTACCTGGTCCACCTTCTGGGCATCCGGCATGTGATTCTGGCGGTGAACAAGATGGACCTGGTGGACTGGTCCCAGGCCGTCTTCGACGAGATCACCGCAGAGTTCACTGCCTTTGCCGGGAAGATCGGCCTGTCAGACTTTACCGCCATCCCCATGTCCGCCCTTCGGGGGGACAATGTCGCCGAACGGGGAAGTGCCCCCGCCTGGCATGACGGACCCACCCTCCTTTCCTGGCTCGAGGCGGCCCCGGTGGGCGATGATGCGGTCGCCCGACCCTTCCGCATGCCGGTCCAGTGGGTCAACCGGCCCAACCTCGACTTCCGCGGGTTCTCGGGCCTGGTCGCCGCTGGCTCTGTCCGCCCTGGAGACCCGCTGAGGGTCTCGCCCTCCGGACGAGAGAGCCGGGTACGGCAGGTTCTGGTCGGGACCGGGGAAATGCCTGAGGCCCTTGCGGGCCAGTCCGTGACCCTGACCCTTGAAGACGAGATCGACATCAGCCGTGGCGATGTCCTGGCGACCTCCGACGCCCCGGTCAGCGTCGCCGACCAGTTCGAGGCGACGGTGGTGTGGATGGACGAGTCCCCGATGCTCCCGGGGCGCCCCTACCTGCTCAAGCTAGGAACCCGGACTGTTGCGGCCTCGATCACCGAGCCGAAGCACCGGGTCAATGTAAATACGCTTGAACATATTGCCGCCAAAATACTGAATCTGAATGAGATTGGCGTCTGTAATATCTCGACAGACATACCTGTCGCCTTTGAGCCCTACGCCGAGAGCCGGGACCTCGGCGGCTTCATCCTGATCGACCGGATGAGCAACCGGACAGTCGGTGCCGGGATGATCCACTTCGCGCTCCGGAGAAGCCAGAACGTCCACTGGCAGGCCCTGGACGTTGATCGCGCCGCCCGGGCCACCCTGAAGGGGCACCGGGGCCGGGTGATCTGGTTCACGGGGCTCTCTGGGTCAGGAAAATCCACTATTGCCAATATGGTGGAGAAGAAACTTCACGCTATGGGGCGGCACACCTACCTCCTGGACGGCGACAATGTTCGGCACGGCCTCAATCGCGACCTGGGCTTCACTGACGAGGATCGTGTGGAGAACATCCGGCGCGTCGCCGAGGTGGCCAAGCTCATGGCCGACGCCGGCCTGATCGTCCTGGTGTCCTTCATCTCGCCCTTCCGGGCCGAACGGGCGCTGGCGCGCAACCTCATGCCCGAGGGTGACTTCGTCGAGGTCTTCGTCGACACCCCCCTGGCGGTCGCCGAGGCGCGCGACGTGAAGGGTCTCTACGCCAAGGCGCGGGCTGGCGAACTGAAGAACTTCACGGGGATCGACAGTCCCTACGAAGCGCCCGAGACCTCTGAAATCCGCATTGATACGACAGCCCTGTCGGCGGAGGCCGCGGCCGAGTTCGTCACGGCCTGGATGGAAGGCGAGATGGACTACACCATCTGAGACCGCTGCTGCGGCCGGTTCCTTGCCCCGTGGCCCCCCGGAGGGTAATCGGTCTGCATGAGCGAGATTCAGGTGACCCAGCTCGGGCAGGTGACGCCCGGCTTTGACAGCCCCGAGGCCGCCGTCCTCGAGCGCGTTCCCAACCCCCAGAAGGGGCAGACCTATCTCGCCCGGTTCACGGCGCCCGAGTTTACTTCCCTCTGCCCGGTGACCGGCCAGCCGGACTTTGCAACCTTGATGGTCGACTACGCCCCCGGCGACTGGCTCATTGAGTCCAAGTCATTCAAGCTTTTCCTCGCATCCTTTCGGAATCACGGAGCTTTCCATGAGGACTGCACCCTGATGATCGGCCGTCGCCTGGTCGAGGTTGCCCAGCCCGTCTGGCTGCGGATCGGCGGCTATTGGTATCCGCGAGGCGGCATTCCCATCGATGTCTTCTGGCAAACCGGAACTCCGCCGGTGGGCCTCTGGCTGCCGGACCAAGGCGTCGCGCCTTACCGTGGCCGCGGCTGAACCCCCGCTTTAGGGGGTCCAGCGCCGGACCCGTCCCTCGATTTCCGGTCGTTCCCGCTCCCGGGGCGGATCGCCGGGCTCGCCGATCAGGATGAAGCCCGCCACCTTCTCCTCGCCCGACAGGCCCAGGCGGGCGCAGGCCTCAGCGTCATAGGCGTACCAGTCAGTAATCCAGTTGGCACCGTAGCCCATGGCTGTGGCGGCATAGAGAAGGGTGGTGCAGACAGCACCGGCCGACAGGACCTGTTCCCAATGGGGGATTTCTGCCGGGCGAGGGCTGGACACAACGGCGATGCAGAGTGGCGGGGTGCGCAGCTTGCCCAGCTTGCCGACGGCCCGCGCGTCTCCACGGGACTGCGCAAGGGCCTCCAGCCAATCCGCGAAGGCGGCCTTGTCGTCGCCGGCGAGCACGAGGAACCACCAAGGGGCGAGTTTCCCGTGGTCCGGAACCCGGGCGGCGAGGCGGATCAGGCTGGCGATCTCTTCCGGCCCGGGCCCGGTTCCCCCCAGGGTCAGGGCCGAGGCCGAGCGCCGGCATGCCAGGAAGTCGAGGACCTCCGGGGCTGGCACCTGGATTACCGGTTCGCCGAAGGCAGGGGCGGTGGGAAGCGGGCGTCGCGGGTCGGCGTTCATGTCATGCCTTTGTAAACCTCGGGCTTCACATAGACGGCCAACACAGAGGCACAAGCAGGGGATTCGCTCAGACGCGGCCCTGTGTTAGATTGCGAAGGTCAGCGGGGGAGTAACCGGATGGCTAAGACACTCGAAGTGATCGATCCGCGCGCCGCCCCGCCCGTCTGGGCTGCCCTTCGGAACGAGGCGGAGCATACCGCGCGGACCGAACCCGCCCTGGCTTCCCTGGTCAACGCCGTCATCCTCAGCCACGACAATCTGGGCGATGCCCTGTCCTACCAGTTGGCCCACAAGCTGGGCGACCAGGAGCTGAGGGCGATGAGCCTGCGCGAACTGGCGATCGAGGCCTACCGCGCTTCCCCGCACCTGGTGGATACTGCCGAGGCGGACCTCAAGGCGGTGTTCGAGCGCGACCCGGCCTGCAAGGGCTATGTCCAGCCCTTCCTCTTCTTCAAGGGATTCCAGGCCCTCCAGACCCAGCGCATCGCCCACTGGCTGTGGGGGCAGGGCCGCGAGACCATGGCCTTCTACCTGCAGAGCCGGATGAGCGAGATCTTCCAGGTCGACATCCACCCGGCTACCCAGATCGGTTCCGGAGTCTTCATTGACCACGGCACGGGCATTGTCATCGGCGAGACTGCGGTGATCGGGGACGATGTCTCCCTGCTGCAGGGCGTGACCCTGGGCGGCACCGGCGCTGAACGTGGGGACAGGCACCCGAAAATAGGCCGAGGCGTCCTTTTGGGCGCTGGCGCCAAGGTGCTGGGCAATATCCAGATCGGCGACTACGCCAAGATCGCCTCCGGTTCGGTCGTCCTGAAGCCGGTGCCAGCGCATTGCACGGCCGCCGGCGTTCCGGCCCGGCTGGTCAACTGCCCGACCGGGGAAGAGCCCGCACGAAGCATGGACCAAACCCTCGCAGATATGGTCTACGACTACGTTATCTGATTTGGCGGATCGGACGCCGTCCGGTCGGTTGGTCGGCCAGTTGAGTGAATCGACGGAGAAGATCCATGGAAGACCGCACCCTTCGCAAGATCGAAGGCCACCTCCGGGGGACCTTCGCCAACGCCCGGATTAACGTCGTCCCCCGCCCTCGCCAGAAGGACTCCGCCGAGGTCTATGTTGGCGAGGAGTTCATTGGCGTCGTCTTCGAGGACGAGGACGAGGCCGGGTCCTATATGTTCGAGATGGCGATCCTCGCCGAAGACCTGCCCTGACCCCGCGGCCAGGCCGGGGGTCAGAGGACCCCCAGCATTTCGGCAACCAGCGGGTGGCGGACGATGTCGCGGTCGGCCAGGCGGACGACCGAGATGTTCCCCACCGCTTGTAGACGCTCGGCCACCGGCGCCAGGCCCGAGAGCTCAGGCAGCAAGTCGGACTGAGCCGGGTCGCCCGTCACCACCATGGTGGAATGCCACCCCAGGCGTGTCAGCAGCATCTTAAGCTGGACGTAGGTGCAGTTCTGGGCCTCGTCGATCACCACGAAGGCGTTGTTCAGGGTGCGCCCGCGCATGAAGCCCACCGGCGCGATCTCAATCACGCCCTCGGCCATCATGGCGCGCACGCGTTTCATGGTGAGCCGGTCGGACAGGGCGTCATAGAGGGGCCTGAGGTAAGGGGCGAGCTTGTCCTCCATATCGCCGGGCAGGAAGCCGATGGACTCCCCGGCATCCACCGCAGGACGCGACAGGACGATCCGTCCCACCTTGCCCGCCTCGAGGGCCTCGACCGCCTTGGCGATGGCCAGATAGGTCTTGCCCGTCCCGGCGGGTCCCAGGGCAAGGACCAGGTTGTAGGCATCAATGGCCTCCATCATGGCGCGCTGGCCGTCTGACAATGGCCTGACAGTCTTTACGAAGCTCTGGTCGCGCGCCTCGTCCCCCTGCCGGGCGACGGGCGACCAGGGCCTTTCCACCGGCAGGCGGCGGATCCGGGGATTGCCGTCAAACTCCGATAGGTCCAGTGCGCCTTCGCGCATCTGTCGCTTCAGGACTCGCTTGGTCATGAGGACCTCCGACTTGGCGTGAAAAAGGGGCGTATCCGGATCGGACCGCCCCTGGGGAAATCGTTGTAAAGACACGGACGCCGCGTCGGATGGTGCCCTGGTGGCGCCACCGTCCCCGTCTCCGGTTGGCGGCCGTGGCCGCCCTGGATGCTGCATGGTCATCAAGTCTCCCGCATCCGGGATGAAGGCGTCTACCTGGGCTTCGCAGCCCCGATTCGCCTAGCTAGGATAAGATCGGCCATATTGCAGAAGCGTGAATGACGCTTTCACCGAAGGGTCACGGGAGAAACCATGCCTGTCTATTCACTCGGCGATGCAACGCCGGAACTGCCCTCGGAAGATGAGTACTGGATCGCACCGACGGCAGCGGTCATGGGGCGGGTGATCCTGCGCCGGAACGCCTCGATCTGGTGGGGTGCCACCCTGCGGGGGGACAACGACCCGATCGAGATCGGCGAGAACTCGAATGTCCAGGACGGCTCGGTTCTGCATACCGACACCGGCTCGCCCCTGACCCTCGGCGCCAATGTCACGGTGGGCCACATGGTCATGCTTCATGGCTGCACCATCGGTGACAATTCGCTGGTCGGCATCGGCTCCATCATCCTCAACGGTGCCCGGATTGGCCGGAACTGCCTGATCGGCGCTAACAGTCTGATCACCGAGGGCAAGGAGATTCCCGACAACTCCCTGGTCATGGGGGCCCCTGGCAAGGTCGTGAGAGAACTCTCCGAGGCCCAGGCCCGCTCTGTGGCCCTCGGCGCACACCATTATGTCGAGAACTGGAAGCGCTACCGCGCCACCCTGCGACTCAAGGGTTGACCGACCGCGGCTATAGCCTCCTTTCTGGTCTCAACATAAAAGCCGGAACACCCAAGGGAGAGACATCATGGCCTACGAGTACATTCGCGTGGAGCGTGAGGACCACGTCACCGTCATCACGCTGAACCGCCCGGAGGTGATGAACGCCCTGCACTCGCCGGCGCATTTCGAGATGCATGAGGCGCTGGATGCCTTCGCAGCGGACCCGGACCAGTGGGTCGGCATCATCACGGGCGCCGGTGACCGCGCCTTCTCGGCCGGAAACGACCTGAAGCACCAGGCGACGGGTGGGGAAATGCGCAGCCCGCCCTCGGGCTTTGCCGGCCTGACCTCGCGCTTCGACCTCACCAAGCCCCTGATCGCTGCCGTCAACGGCGTGGCGATGGGGGGCGGCTTCGAAATTGCCCTGGCCTGCGACATCATCCTTGCCTCCGAGGCCGCGATCTTCGCCCTGCCGGAGCCGAGGGTCGGCCTCGCCGCCCTGGCGGGCGGCCTGCACCGGCTGCCGCGGGCCATCGGCGTCAAGCGCGCCATGGGGATGATCCTCACTGGCCGCCGGGTCTCGGCCGCCGAGGGCGCCGAGCTGGGCTTCGTGAACGAGGTGGTTGCGCCCGGCGAACTGATGAATGCGGCCCGGCGCTGGGCGGCCCAGATCTCCGAGCTTTCGCCCATGTCCGTCCGGGCCTCCAAGGCGGCGGTCTTCCGGGGGCTCGACGAGCCCAGCCTTGAGGCCGCGATCAAGGGACAGAACCGCTATCCGGCGGTCGCGGCCCTGTTCTCGTCCGAGGATTTCGTGGAAGGGCCGATGGCCTTCTCCCAGAAGCGGGCGCCGAACTGGAAGGGGCGCTGACGCCCCCCTTGCGAAGGTCGGTCCGGGCGGTCAGAAGGGCGCAACTGAACGCTGTTTAGCTGCGAGGTCCGCCCATGGACGCCTACGACTACATCATTATCGGAGCCGGCTCCGCCGGTTGCGTGCTGGCTGCGCGCCTGACTGAGGACCCCTCGGTGCGGGTGCTCCTGCTCGAGGCCGGCGGGAAGGACAATTCCCTGATGATCCGGATGCCCGCCGGCGTCGGTGGCCTGATCGGCGGCAAGGGCGACTACAACTGGGGGTTCTGGACCGAACCTGAGCCGAACCTTGATGACCGCCCCCTCTGGTGGCCGCGGGGCAAGGGCTGGGGCGGCTCCTCCTCGATCAACGGCATGATCTACATCCGCGGCCACGCCAGGGACTATGACCAGTGGCGGCAGATGGGCCTGGAAGGCTGGGCCTACAGGGACATTCTTCCCTATTTCAAGCGCTCTGAGGCCTTCGAGGGTGGCGCTGACGACTGGCACGGCGGGGAGGGGCCCCTGAAGGTGTCCCGGGCCTCCGACCCCAACCCGATCTATGCGGCGGCCATCCAGGCGGGCGGACAGGCCGGCCATCCCCTGACGGGGGACTTCAACGGCTTCCAGCAGGAAGGCTGGGGCCCCTACCAGATGACCGTCCACGACGGCGAGCGGTGGAGCGCCTCGCGGGGCTACCTGCACCCGGTCCTGTCCCGCCCGAACCTGACCTGCGTGACGGGCGCCCGGACGACCCGGATCCTCATCGAGGACGGGGTGGCGGTCGGCGTGGAGTACGCCGACGAGAAGACGCGCGTTCGCACCGAGGTACGGGCCCGCCGGGAAGTCCTGCTCTGCGCCGGCGCGGTCCAGTCCCCCCAGATCCTGCAGCTGTCCGGCATCGGGGCCCCTGAGGCCCTCGCGGCGGCCGGCGTGCCCCTGGTCCATGCCCTGCCAGGAGTTGGCGAGAACCTTCAGGACCACCTGGACGTGACCCTGTCCTGGGCCTGTCCCCAGCCCATCACCATCTATTCCCAGCGCAAGGGCCTGAAGACCCTGCTGGTGGGGATCAACTATCTCCTCTTCAAGAAGGGGTTGGGCCGCCGCCAGTTCCTGGAATCCGGTGCCTTCCTGAAGTCGCGTCCCGACCTCGACCGGCCGGACCTCCAGGTCCACTGCGTGCTCGCCGTCATGCAGAACCACGGCAAGACCGTCGTCGAGCGCGATGGGTTCACCTTCCACGTCTGCCAGCTCCGCCCAGAGAGCCGGGGTCGGGTGGGCCTGCGTTCCGCCGATCCCTTCGACGATCCCGCCATCTTCGCCAACTACCTCGCCGCCGAGGAGGATCGCCGGGCCCTGCGCGAGGGCGTGCGGATGATGCGTGAGGTGGCCCGCCAGCCTGCGCTGGACCCCTATCGCTCCGAGGAACTCTTCCCCGGCGTGGACATCCAGTCCGACGAAGCTGTGGATGCCTGGATCCGGTCCGTCGCAGAGACCATCTATCACCCGGTGGGCACCTGCCGCATGGGCGCCGACGGGGATTCGATGGCCGTGGTGGACGCCCAGCTCAGGGTCCATGGCCTCACGGGGCTGAGGGTCATCGACGCCTCGGTGATGCCAACCCTGGTGGGCGGCAACACCAATGCCGCCACCATCATGATCGCGGAGAAGGCTGCAGACATGATCCGGGGTCGCGAGGCGCCGGCGCCGGACGACGCCGCCGTGGCGGCCTGATCAGGGCGCCTTCGCGGCGGCGGCCGTCTCGGGCCTTACCTCCATCCGCCAGATCCGGTCCGGACGCAGCCACTTGCGCGCGGCCGCCTGGATGTCCGCGGGGGTGAGCCGCTCCAGGGTGGGGACCGAGCTGCGGTAGGCGTCCAGCTGGCGGGGATCGGCCTGCATGCCGGACAGGGTGCCTAGCCAGTACCCATTGGTCTCCCGGGACTGTTGGAGTCCCTCCACGACGGGCTTGCGCGCCCGGGTCATCTCGTCTGCCGTCGGCGGCGCTGCCGTGAGTTCGGCGGCAATACGCTCAATATCCCGGGTCACCGCCTCGATCTTGTCGGGCGGAATTTCGACGACGGTTGAGACATAACCCCATCCAGGCAGGATCAGGCTCTCGGTAGAGTCCGCGCTGGGGGAGTAGGTGGCGCCTTGTTTCTCACGCAGCTCGTCGGTCAGTCTCAGGTTCAGGATCGCGGCCAGGAGCCGGTTCGCCCGGGCGCCCCTGGGATCGGCGAAGAAGTCCGTGGTCGGCCATGCCGTAAAGAGGACCGCCTGGTCGGCGCGGCCCTTGTGGGTCCGCACGACCGCAGGTCCGCCCCCCTGGGGAAGCTTGACCTTCACGCGGTCCGCAGACGGTGACTTCGGACCTGGCCGTGCGGGGAGGGCACCAAAAGTGCGGTCGACCGCATCCACCGCTTTTTCCACCGTGATATCGCCGACGATCACCACCTCGATCGGGCCAGACGCGAGCGAGGGCGAAATGGCGGCCTTCAGGTCGTCAAGCCGGGTCGCCGCCAGATCCTCCCGTGCAGGGAAGGCCCAGCGCCGGTCGCCGCTGCGGAGCAGGGCGCCCAGGTCGCGTCCGAGGACACCGGCCCCTGTCGAAGCCAGCTGGTCGTGGATCGTCGCCGACAGGGCCGAATAGCGGCCGAAGGCCTCGGGTCTCCAGCCTGGATCGGTCAGGAAGGCGGCCAGGACCTGCAGCTGGAGCTCAAGGTCTTCGCCCCGGGTCCCGCCAGAGAAGAAATAGGTGTCGTCCGACATCCCCAGCCCTGCGGAGTAGATGTGACCGGACAGGGTCCGCTCCAGGTCCTTGACCGTGAGCTTACCTAGGCCGCCCTCCATCATTGCGCCTGTGGCCCATTCCGGGCTCGGTCTTGCAGGATCCAGTCCCAGCCGGCCATCGCCGAAGTTGACCCGGACCAGGATCTCATCGGTCTTGAACTTGGTGGGTTTAACGGTGAGCCTGATACCGTTGTTCAAACGCAGGAAGACGGCGTCGATGTCCGCGACATCACGGCGTTCGGCCACGCCGGATGGGGTGCCGAAGGTCAGGTAGGGCCAGGCCTCCAAGGCCTGGGTCTCTGAGGCTGTGACCTTGGCCTTGAGCGCGTCCTGGGCGGCTGCGGTGACTGCCGCATCGCCGCCCTCGATGGGCTTGGGGCTCGTCATGAAGACGATGGGCCCGGATCCGCTGAAGAGGGTGGCGGCGGTCCGGCTGAGGCCTGCAGCGCTGAGGGTCTTCGCCTCGCGCTCGAATATGTCGAAGTCCTGTTCGGGGCTCGTCACGACGTCGCGGGTGGAGATCGATCCCACCACGGGGCCGGCCAGGGCCGAAGGGGTCCGGGTGCCCGAGCCAGCGCGGGCGGCGGTCAGGGCGGAGCGGGTGTCGGTAATTAGCCTTTGGACTTCGTCCTCCCGGACGCCGAATTTCTCAAGCCGCCGCTGTTCCTTGAGGATGGCGGTCATGGCCTTCCTCCAGTCGCCGCCGCTGGCGAGGGCGTAGATCCCCACGGTCCTCTGGGCGCGGTAGGGTTCACCGATCGAGGCGCCAGCCCCCAGGAAGGGGGGCTGTTCTCCGCGTGCCAGGTCGGACAGCCGGCTGTTTAAGATGGCCGCTACGAACGCCCGCTCAAGGTTGATCCGACGCCGGGCGAGGGTGTCGGGTGCCAGTTCCGGCTCGGCGAGCCATGCCGCCACGAAGGCGTTGGGTAGGCCGGGGTCTACGAAGACCTTCGCCTCCGGGCTCCGGCGCGCCAGCTTTCCGAGGGGCGGGGCAACGCCGGCGGGGCCGACCGCCTTCCAGTTGGAAAAGGTCTCTCGGATCTTGGCCTCGACCTGCTGGGGGTCAAAGTCGCCCACGGCCACGAGGACCGCCAGCTCAGGCCGGTACCAGGCCTGGTAAAAGGCGCGCAGGCGGGCGGCGTCGGCGCTCTTCAGGACCTCGACCTCGCCAATCGGAAATCGTCTGGGCGGCAACTGGCCCGGGAACTGGAATTCGGCGCCTGCGCGGGCCGCCCGCAGGCCGGGCCCGTCGCCCGACCTTTCCTCTGAGAGGACCACGCCGCGCTCGCGATCCACGGCGGCGGGACTGAAGGCCAGCTCACCGGCGGTCTCCCGCAAAAGCATCAGGGCGGTGTCGAGGGTCTCCCGGTCGGTCTTCGGGAGGTCCAGCTTGTAGACCGTCTCCTCGAAGCTGGTGGAGGCGTTGGTATCGGCGCCGAAGGCCAGGCCTAGCCGCTCCAGGATCTTGACCATCTCGCCTTCGGGTACGTGGGTCGATCCGTTGAAGGCCATGTGCTCGACGAAATGGGCCAGGCCCTGCTGGCCGTCTGCCTCGTTTAGGGATCCGGCGGAGATGTGGAGGCGCAGGGCCGCCTGGCCCGGCGGGACGGCCTGCTTGCGGATGGCGTAGCGCATGCCATTGGGAAGGACACCGAAGACGAAGCTGGGATCTGCGGGTACGTCTGAGACCGCCTGGGGCCAGGCGGGCGCGGGCGTCGCGGGAGCCCGGGCGACTGCCGGCCCGATCCAGGCCAGGCTCGCGGCGACAAGAACACCGGCAAGGGCGATGAGGCGGCGCTGTGGAGCGCCTAGGCTTGAAATGGACATGATGCCTCCCTGTCTTGTCGTTGTACGATCGTGCGCTGACAATAGGGGCGGCGGCAAGGCGGGGCGTCCGGGTTCCCCAGGAGACTTCATGAGCGACCCCGTGAGCTTCCCGCCCGAACCCGCTCCCATTCGGGAACCCGCCGTCACGGCCCCGCCGGCGGCCCTTTGGCTCGCCGGGCTCCTGATCGCCGCCTTCCTGGCGCAGTCCGCAGCACCTTCGGGGCTTGTGGAATCGCTTGCCTATTCGCCGGCCCCCGGCGTGCTGTCGCGTCCCATGACCCTCTTCACCGCCATCTGGCTGCATGGGGGGTGGGGGCACCTGGCCATGAATACGGCCTTCGCCCTGGCCTTCGCTACGCCCCTGGCCCGGTTCTTCGGGCCCCGGCCCCGGGGCGTCACGGTGCTCTTCCTCTTCTTTCTGGCCTGTGGAGTTCTCGGGAACCTGGGGTTCGGCCTGCTGCACGCGGGCCAGTCACTGGGCCTGATCGGGGCTTCAGGCGGCGTTTCCGGGCTGGCGGCGGGCGCGGCCCGAATCGTCGGTGGCGGAGGGCGAATCGGA
>NZ_JBAXIM010000021.1:0-24103 GCF_037138395.1 Phenylobacterium sp. | reverse complement strand
TGGCAGATCTACCGCAACGCCCTGAAGATCCTGCCCGATCCCCTGCCCTCCACCCTGCAGCCGGCGGTCGACCGCGCCCGGCAGGTGGTGGAGGAGACCACCGACGCCCTCTCCGCCTTCCTGGCGGACCGGGCTGCGCCCGCCCGCGCGCGCATGGACCGGACAGCAGGCGCGAGGTTCGACGAGGGGCTCCAGATCTATGCCGGCCGGACGCGCCCCTATCCCTCGGAAGGCATATTGCTGACCTATCCCCGCCTGCCCGCCATCCCCTTCTTCGATCGGGAGCTATTTCCCTGGCTCCCCGAACTGGAGGCCGCCACGGATATGATCCGGGGTGAGCTCGAGGGGGTGCTGGCCACCATGGACGCTGACTTCGCCCCCTACATCAACGTGCCGCCCGGCGCGCCGGTGAACCAGTGGGAGGAACTGAACCAGTCACGGCTCTGGAGCTCCCTCTTCCTGTGGAAGGACGGCGAGCGCCAGGAAGAGCCCTGCCGCCGGTGCCCGGGGACGGCGGCCCTGCTCGACCGCCTGCCCCTGGCCCGCCAGCCGGGCTTTGCGCCGACCGTGATCTTCTCGGCCCTTGAGGCCCGCACCCGGATCCCGGCGCACACCGGCTCGACCAATACCCGGCTCCTGGTGCACCTGCCCCTGATCCTGCCCGGCCCCGCCCGATTCCGGGTGGGTAACGAGACCCGGAACTGGCGGATGGGCGAGGCCTGGGCCTTTGACGACACCATCGACCACGAGGCCTGGAACGATGCCGACGCCCTGCGTGTCATCATGATCCTCGATATCTGGAATCCCCTGATTACCGAGGACGAGCGCGAAGCCGTCACCGCCTTGCTGAACGCCCGCAACGCCTTCTTCGCTGTCTGACGCGCCCCCGGAGACACCTGCCATGTCTGATACGACCCTGAAGAAGGCGGTGGCCCTTCTGGAGTCCGGAGACCCCGACGGCGCCCTCCGCCTGACCCGGATCCTGGTGGATCAGGCCCGGCCGGACCACCTCGCCCTCGCCACCCGGGCCCAGGCGCTGAAGCTGCTGCACAGGCCCCTGGCGGCGCTTGAGTTGAACCGGCGGGCAGCGGACCTCTATCCGGAGAGCCCCGTGTCCTGGCACAACCTGGCCGCCACCCTCGACGACCTCGGCCGCCACGACGATGCGCGCACCGCCATAGACAAGGGCATGGCCCTCGGCCTGGACGGAGCAGAGTCCTGGGGAGTCCGCGCCCGCGTCCTGATGGCCTGCGGCGATCACGCCGGGGCGGAAGCCGCCTATGTCGAGGCCCGCAAACGCGCCCTGGCCGACCCCCGGCTGACAGCCGAATACGCCAACTATGTCTGGATGCTGCGGGGGGACGCCCGGCTCGGCCTGTCGGCCATGGACACCTGCTTCAACGCCGGCGGCGACCCGGGGGCCTGTCTCCTGACCAAGGTCGACATCCTGAAGGCGGCGGGACACACCGGCGAGGCCGACGCCCTGCTGGTCCAGGCGGCGGACGCCCTGGACCGGGACGTCGATGTGCAGCTGGCGGCGGCCCATGCGGCGATCCTGGTGGGCGACCTCTCCACGGCACAGACCCGGCTGGACACCGCCAGGGCAGTGTCCCCGCGCAGCGGTGCCGTGCTGAACCAGTCCGCCATCCTGCACCTGGCGGCAGGGCGACCGGAGGCCGCGCTGGCCGCCGCCCGCGAAGGGCTCGCCAAGTCACCCCACGACCAGTCCCTGCTGGGCTGGGCCGCCACCGCCGCCCGGGCCTGCGGGGATCCGCTCTCGGCTGTCCTGAACGACTATGAGGGCCTCGTCCGCGCCCAGACCCTCGAGACGCCCGCTGGGTGGACGAACCTGGAGGCCTTCCTGGCGGACCTCGCCTCGGCCCTGACTGCCCTTCACGTCTACGAGCACCAGCCGATCAACCAGTCGGTGCGCGGGGGCCTCCAGACCCTCCAGAACCTCAGTGGGTCGCAGGATCCGGTGATCGCCGCCCTCTTCGAGGCCCTCGACGCTCCCATCCGGAACTACATCTCCGGCCTGGGCCCCGGAGAGGACCCGCACCGGGCGCGGGTCACGGGGGACTACAGGTTCCAGGGCGCCTGGTCTGTCCGGCTCAAGCCCGGCGGATTCCACACCGACCACTTCCACCCCCAGGGCTGGATTTCCTCGGCCTTCTACGTGGAGACACCGGAGCAGGCCATCGACCGGGAGACCCGGGAGGGGTGGATCCGGTTTGGCAGGCCGCCCATCCCGACCTCACCGCCCCTGGACGCTGAACACCATATCCGCCCGGAGCCCGGCCGGCTGGTGCTGTTCCCAAGCTATATGTGGCACGGCACCACGCCCTTCACGACCGACGAGACCCGCATGACGGTGGCCTTCGACCTGGTCCCGGCCTGACGCTCCAGGAACGAAGACCGCACGCCTCACCTTGGGGAACGCCCAGATGCCGTTTGACACCTTGTCCGGAGTCCACTCTAGATTCGACCCTCCAGGGCAGGCTGGCCGAGGAAAGTACGATGGGTTTATCCGAAGTCGAGAAAGAGCAGTTCCGAAAGCTTGGCTATGTGATCCGTCCCGGCATGTTGAGCCTGGAGAGATCCGAAGCCGTCGCCCGTGAGATCGATCGCTATGTCGAGGTCGAGCCCCGGTTCGATGGTCGCAATATCCATCGCTATGATCGGCTTTGCGACCTGGTCGTCGATCCGGAGACCCTGGCGATCACCGACGACATCATGGGCGGGGCCGCCTTTACCTTCCATCATTGTCATGCCGCAAGACATGACCCCGGCCTCGCGGGGATCGCCTGGCACCATGACTACGAACAGGTGCCGCAGACCAACCGCAAGCATGTGCAGCTCCACGTCCTGCACTATCTCGACGGCCTGAATGGCACGGTCGGCGACCTCCTGCTCCTGCCCAAGAGTCACCGGGCCGTCATGCGGCGCGACGCCCTGTCCTTCCTTGGTGAACAGGAAATCCCCGGCACGGTGGTGATCAATGACATCCCGCCAGGGACTGTGATCTTCGCGCATTCGGCCCTGGTCCACGCGCGGCGCGCCCAGCCCGGTGGGGGCAGCCGCAAGCGTTACTTCATCGACATCGCCTACATGCAGGATGGCGTCCAATGGCCGTCCTACGGCCGTGAGGGCTGGCGGGACACGCTGGAGGCCATGGACCAGAAGCTCCACATGGACGCCCGGCCAAGGCTGTTCGACGCCTCTACATTCTTCGACATCGCCGACGCCGTGGGACGCATGCAGGGTGCCACAGGCAGTCTGGCCATGCGCCTTCCGGAGGTGGCGGCCTCGGCCCGGCCCGTATCCGGCGCCATCCCGATCGTGCAGTAGGTGCCCATGACCCCCGATGCCGGACTTCCACCGCCAAGCGGAATCGACAGGCTGGTCGAGATCGACCGGGATACGATTGACGGCTTCCAGCGCAATGGCCACGCCGTCGTCAGGGGGCTGGTCAGCGCCGAGGAAATCTCCGAATTCCGACCGGCGATAGAGGCGCTTGTCGGCCGCCTTGCCGAAAAGGCGGTGCCGATCGAAGCGCGGGACACCTATGGAAGGGCCTTCCTGCAGGCGCACAACCTGTGGACCCGTAATCCCGACACCAAGCGGCTCGTCTTCGCCGCCAGGTTCGCAAAGGTGGCGGCCGATCTGCTGGGGGTGGAGGGCGTGCGCCTCTATCACGATCAGGCGCTCTTCAAGGAACCGGGGGGCGGCCACACCCCCTGGCACCAGGACCAGAGCTATTGGCCGCTTGAGACCAACGACACCATCACCATGTGGTTGCCCCTGGTCGACGTTCCCGCCGAAGTGGGGACCATGACCTTCGCCAATGGCAGCCACCTTCGCGGCAACCTTGGGGCCTTCGTCATCGGAGACGATTCCGAGGCGCGGTTCTCCGAGGTGGTTCGGGAGTTGAACCTCGTCGAGGCCACGCATGGCGCGGTCAAGGCCGGCGACGCCACCTTTCATCGGGGCTGGACCCTGCACCGGGCACCGCCCAACCCGACCTCGCTGTTGCGCTCTGTCATGACCGTGATCTGGTATGCCGACGGGACGCGGGTCAGCCAGGACACCAGCGGCGCCCGGTTCTTCGATCACAAGCTCTGGCTTGCTGACACGCCTCCAGGCGAGGTCGCAGCGGGTCCCCTCAACCCTGTGCTCTGGCCCCGTTGACAGGTTCAGGCGCGCCCAGGGCAAAGGCTGCGGGGCTACCTGCAGATCACCCCGTCTGGCGCCATCCCCTTGAGCTCGAGACGACGCCGGTCACCTCTGATCACGGGCTTCCCCTGGGCGATGGTCTCATGGGGGCCAGCATCTGGGGAGATGGCCGGCCTCTCAACATCTCACTCGACCGGGCTGACCTCTGGGATCTCAGGCCCATCGAAGAGTACGAACGGGCCGACTATACCTGGGAAAAGGTCGCTGAGGCGCATTACGCCGGGCGGCATGACGACCTGAAGGCCTGGCTTGAAGCCCCATACGATCGTGCGGGTCCGACCCGGCTGCCGGCCGGCCGCATTGCCCTGATCTTGCCCTGCCCGGTGATCCGCTGGCGTCTGGAGCGGGCGACCGGACGGGCTGAAGTGGAACTGGCCAATGGCGCCGTCCTGGAGTCGATCCTCGACGCAGAGGGAATCTGCCGACTGCGCCTGCGGGGATGCGCTCCGGTCGTCAGCGTCGTTCCCCCGCCCTTCGGGCCGCCTCCGACCGAGACGGTTCCGGAGACGGGGCCTTCCCTGAGCCGTCACCATGCCTGGGACCTCGGATATCCGGTGCCGGAACCGATCACGGGCCCGGGGATGGCCGGTTTCGTCCAGCAAGGCTGGGGTGGCTTCAGCTTTGCAACCCTGGCAGCCTGGCGGCTGGAAGGCGCGGACTGGATGGGCGCCTGCACCGTCGTTACGGCCGCGGCCGGCGGGGATCCGCTCGGTGAGATCACCCGTCGCCTGGAGGCCGCCCTTGCCGGCGATTTCGACCAGGCCGTCTCCGATCAGGCGGCCTGGTGGTCGGACTACTGGTCCCGGGGCCGGCTGGACCTGCCCGAGGCGTCGATCGAAAAGGTCTACTATTCCGGCATGTCGCAGTTCGGTGCCGCGGCGCGGCGTGGCCGACCGCCGGCTGCGCTCCAGGGTGTCTGGACCAGCGACGATGGCCGGCTGCCGCCCTGGAAGGGCGACTATCACCACGACATCAACAGTCAGATGGCCTACTGGCCCGCCTACGCCGGGAACCAGCTGGAAGCCGGCCTCGGATTCGTCGACTGGCTATGGGACACCCGGGAGGCCTGCACCGGCTGGACCCAGCGCTTCTACGGCGTCCAAGGCCTCAACGTGCCAATGACGGCGGACCTGCTGAACCGGCAGATTGGCGGCTGGCGCCAGTACACCCACTCAGTCTCCACAGGCGCCTGGCTGGCGCACCATTTTTTCCTGCACTGGCGTTACAGCCAGGATCGGCAGTTCCTGCGGGAGCGGGCCCTGCCCTACCTCACGGAGGTGTGCCGGTTTGTCGAGGCCATCACCGAGGTTCGCGACGCTCAGGGTCTGCGAAGTGTCGCCCTGTCATCGTCGCCGGAGGTCGGAGATAACCGGCCGGAAGCCTGGTTCAGCACCTTCACCAACTACGATCTGAGCCTCTTCAGGTGGGTCCTGGCGGCCACAGCGACCCTGGCCAGGGAGATCGGACGGGCTGCCGACGCGGAACACTGGGAGTCCGTCCTGCAGCAGATGCCGGAGCTGAACCTGTCAGCGCGGGGCGAGTTGCAGGTCGCGCAAGATGTCGAGTACCCCGGCCATCACCGACACTTTTCCCATGCCCTGGCCGTACACCCGCTGGCCTTGCTCACGGGATTTGATCCCGACCCGGTCGCCTCAGGGATCGCCAGGGCGACGGTTGGGCAGATCCTTTCGGCCTCCCGCGAATTCTGGATGGGGTACAGCTACGCTTGGGCTGCCGCCCTCGCCGCCCGAATAAGCGATGGCGAGGCGGCGCGGGACGCCCTGGCGCGCTTTGACCAGGCCTTCGTCTTCCCCAATGGCTTCCACGCCAACGGAGATTGGAGCGGGCGGGGTATTGGCAGGGTGCGGTTCGGAGCCTTTACCCTCGAGGGCGCCCTGGGTGCGGCCGACGCCATCCAGACCATGTTGCTGCAGAGCTCACCCGGCCTGGTGCGCCTCTTTCCCGCCGTCCCGCAGTCCTGGGAGACAGCCTCCTTCGACACCTTGCTGGCCGATGGCGCGATAGAGGTCTCTGCGAGCCTGGCGGAGGGCCGGATCACCCGGGTTGAACTGCTTTCCAGTTCCCCGGCTCAGCTTCGTCTCGCAGCCTTCGACCAGCCCGCAAGGCTCGACCTCCGGCTTGAACCGGGAAGGCTGTTGGTCCTTTCCGAAGCAGAGCGGATCCAGCTGGCCCGCCCTCTTCTGGCGGCTGAAGACGTCAAAAATATCAGTTAAGTCAAATATACATTTTCACCGGATTTGTATTATCCGATATATTTATTATCTTTTGAGCTTATTGATTTAGGAGTCGACGTAATATTGTCGATCCGGATGATTTGCCGGTTTGTTCTCGCCGCTCAGGGGATCTAAGGCGACTACGCCGTCGGGTGCATACTGAAGGATATAGGATCTGCGGGTGTCCGAGGTGAGGTTTGGACCCGTCCTGTGGGGCGTCAGCGAGGAAAACACGACGATATCGCCCGACTTCACGGGAACGGCCACGGCACCTTTAGGATCGAGAGCGCACCGAAACCCAAGATGTGTCGCTTCATGAGCCAGCGTGCCGTCCAGGTGCAGGCCGGGGGCAACCCAGGGACAACCATTGTCGAGGGTCGCATCCGTGAGCGCGACCCAGCAGGTCAGGTACTGCTGGGGCTCCATGTAGGTGTAGCCATTGTCCTGGTGCCAGGGGAACTCCTCGGGATTCCCAGGCTTCTTGTAGACCGCCTGATCCCAGTAGAGCCGAGCCTTTTCACCAATGATATCATGGCAGATATCCCGGAAAACAGGGTGACGGCTGAAGTCCCGGGCCACCTCGGAGCGCGTCACGATGTGAACGGAAAACGTGATCGCGTCCGCCTTGCTGATGAACAGCTGGCCCCCGTGCCTTTCCCGCAGTTTCGCTTCGTGAGCCTGCTCGATGGGATCGATGGCCTCCCGGATGCGGCTCACCTCTTCGGGGGTAAACGCCCCTTCGAAGACAAAATAACCGGCCTCGTTGTACTGGCGCGCCTGCGCCGCGGTCAGGGTCCGAAACGGGCCAGAGATAGGCTGCCACTCAAAGTGCGTGTTCAGTTCATGGCGTTGCATCAGGAGATCCCCGTATCGCGCGCGCAAATGTTCGACCGCAACAGCCCATGCATTTGACGCGACCGGGCGCTGCGTGACAAGCGGCCACTCAGGGTGAGCCGTCACGGGAGGATTGGCTGGGGAACTAGGACTCGAACCTAGAACGACGGTACCAAAAACCGCTGTGTTACCATTACACCATTCCCCAGCAGGAACGGCGACGCAGACGGGCCGCGCGAGGGCGTGGGAATAGCCCAAGGCCGGGCCGGATGCAACGCCCCGGCCTCGCTTGCGGCCTGTGTTCCCGTCCTCTATAAGCCGGCTTCCCAAGTCGGAGTGTGGCTCAGTCTGGTAGAGCACCGCGTTCGGGACGCGGGGGTCGCAGGTTCAAATCCTGCCACTCCGACCATTTCCCCCTTCCCCCGAGACTGTAGCGATCAAGCGTGCCTTCCGTGACCGGCGGTTCCGTGCCCCTCGCAGCAATTCGAACAGAATGGGAACGAAAAGTCGCAAGGTCAGGATCAACGAGGGGAAACCGTCATGGCGGGCGTCTTCAGCTTTTTGGGTGGGCTTTTCGGGGGCAGGCCGCAGGCGATCGCGCCGCTGACCGAACGGGTCCAGGCCATCCTCGACCAGATTCGTGCCGAGGCTCAGCCCTGCCTGCATCTCGTTCCCGGCGGCGAGGGACGGACCCGGTTGGGGGGCGAGGCGGACATTTCCGGCGACTGGCCCAGGTTCCGGGACAGGCCCATGGCCTGCCTGGCGCGCATCGACCTGCAGGAGGTACGCACGGCGGGCGGGCCTGAGTGGCTGCCGCCTGAAGGCCGGCTCCAGGTCTTCCTCGACATGGGCGACCGCCCCCAGGACTTTGAGCCCGGGCAGCCCGGCGCCTGCATCGTGCGCCTGGAGACAGGCCCTGCCAGACCTGTCGCGCCGCCGGATGACCTGCGACCGCGAAGCCGGATCGCCGCCTTCCCCCTGATGCCGACCCAACGGACCTCCTATGCGGACGAGCGCATCGCGTTCGACTGGAAGTCCCTGACCAAGGCCGAGAACCTGACCCTGGAGGCGGCTGTCCTGGAGATGTTGTCGCCAGAGCCCGCCCACCAGATCGGCGGGTACCCGGGCATCCTTCAGGGGGATGACATGGAGATCCAGTGCGCCGCGGCCGCCGCCGGGACCGGCGACGTCCAGACCTTCGATCCCGGCGAAATTACCGCCGAGACGATCTCCGCCGCCCACCACTGGCGACTTTTCCTGCAGGTCGACAGCGATCCGGCCGCCGGGCTGGAGTGGATGCAGCTGGGACGTCTCTTCTTCTGGGTCCATGACGCCGCAGCTCGCCGGGGGGACTTCTCTCGGGTGTTCGTCTTCCTCCACGCCCTCTGAGCCGATCGATCCGACGTCGGAACAGGCTCCACGTCCATTGGCGCGCCGCCCGTCCCGGGATAGGGTCGCCATCCCACCACCGCCCCCGGGATCCGCAATGAAACAGTTCCTCCTGACCATGGCTGGCGTCTTCGCCGGTCTGCTGCTGTTCGTTGTGGGCGTGCCCTTCCTGCTGATCGTCCTGGCGGCCGGCGCCTCGCGGCCCGCGCCCGTACCTGCGCAGACAGTGGTCGAGCTCGACCTCAGGCAGGAGATCACCGACCAGGACCGGGCCAACCCCTTCGCCAGTTTCGGGCAGCCCACCCTGTCCGTGATGCGGATCATCGCCACCCTGCGCACGGCCGAGACGGACGATCATGTCCGCGGCCTCCTGGTGCGCCTGCCTGAGTCCGGCATGGCGCCCGCCATGGCCGATGAGATCTCCGACGCCCTGCGCCGCTTCCGCAAGACCGGCAAGCCCTTGATCGTCTTCAGCCAGGGCCTCTATCCTGCGGGCGCCACCCCCTCGACCTACATGCTGGCGGCAGCGGGCGGCCAGGTCTGGATGCAGCCGGGATCCTCCCTGCAGGCCACGGGGATGGTCTCGGAGGACATCTTCCTGAAGCGCTTCTTCGATCGCTACGGGGTCCGCGCCGATTACGAGCAGCGCAAGGAATTTAAGAACGCGGTCAACGGCTACCTGCAGTCCGACTACACCCCAGCCCACCGGGAGGCGGCCCAGTCCATGCTGGAATCGATCTACGGCACGGCAATCAACCGGGCTGCCGCCGACCGCCGCCAGACGCCGGCCATCCTGAAGGCCTCCCTGGAGTCTGGCCCGCTGATGGCCGAGGACGCCCTCCGGCTCAATCTGATCGACCGGGTCGACTATCTCGACTCGGCCCGCAAGCAGCTGTCCGACAAGGCCGGCAAGGACGCTGTGTTCCGTGACATCGGTGCCTATGCCCGCAGCGCGCACGCCGTTGGCCCGTCCATGGGACCGGCCATCGCCGTGATCGCCGCCGAAGGTGGCATCGTCACCGGCGGCAGTGGCGGCTCCAATCCCTTCGCCTCCGGGGACGCGATCTACTCCGACCGCCTGGAGGAGACCCTGAACGACGCTGTGGAGGACAAGGACGTCAAGGCCATCGTCCTGAGGGTGAACTCGCCCGGCGGCTCCGACACCGCCTCGGAGCAGATCCGGCGGGCTATCGAGAACGCCAAGGTGGCGGGGAAGCCCGTCGTGGTCTCCATGGGCCCTTATGCGGCCTCCGGCGGCTACTGGATCGCCTCGGGCGCGTCGGCCATCGTGGCCCAGCCCACGACCCTGACGGGCTCCATCGGCGTCTTTGGCGGCAAGTTCGCTGTCGGCGAGGCCCTGGCCCGGTACGGGGTCGACCTGAGGCAGGTGGGGGTGGGCTCCGACTATGCCTCCGCCTTCTCAATGGGATCCGGGCTCTCGGACAGCCAGCGCGCCGCCTTCGCCCGCTGGATGGACCAGATCTACGCCCGCTTCATCGGACGGGTATCCGAGGGCCGCCGCCTGCCCGTCGAACGGGTCGAGGCCATCGCTAAGGGACGGGTCTGGACCGGGGCCCAGGCCCGGGAGCTGGGGCTGGTCGACCAGATCGGCGGCTTCTACGACGCCGTGGACCGGGCCCGCGCCCTCTCCGGCACGAACGAGGAACTGCGCCTGAAGTGGATGGCCTCGGAAGGCACGCCCTTCGAAGCCATCAGCCGCATGTTCGGGGTCTCGGCGACCTCGGCCCGCAGCCTGGCGGCGACAGCCTGGATCCTGGGCGACCCCCGGGCCGAAGCGATCCTCGATGAAATGGCCTGGAGCCGCAAGCCGGCGGGTTCCGCGGCGGTGAGAGCACCTCAACCGGCCTTCTAGGGCCTGTTGGCGGGAGGGGCGTCGAAGCCGGCTGGGTGGCTGTTGCGCCTCAGTTGACCCCCTCCGTCCCGGGGCGTGCGCCCCGGTCCACCTCCCCCTTGGGGGAGGAATTGGAACTGTCTAATGGCTCCACCTTAGGAGGAGCTCCGGGCGAAGCCCGGTGAGGGGGTCAATCCCCGTCGCCGCAGACCCCCTCCGTCCCGGGGCGTGCGCCCCGGTCCACCTCCCCCTTGGGGGAGGAATTACCGCCGTAATTGCTCCCCATCAGGGGGAGCTGTCGGCGCAGCCGACTGAGGGGGTCAACGGCGCTTCAGCTGACCCCCTCCGACCCGCTGCGCGCGCAACCTCCCCCTGGGGGGAGGAATTGGAGCACGGTCAGATCGCAGGCAAAGAAAAAGGGCGGCGACCGAGGTCGCCGCCCTTCCTTTCCCCGTGAGGGGATCGGATCAGAAGTCGGCCTTGAGGCCGATGAAGAGGTAACGGCCTGCAGCATCGTACACCTGGGAATAGGTGTTGCCGTTGCAGAATCCGGTCGGGCAGGCGCTGCCCCCGACGAGGGGCGGATCCTCGTCCAGCACGTTATTGACACCCAGGCGGACGGTGTAGTTGTCCTTCACCTTGAAGCTCGCCGTCAGGTCGAAATAGCTCTGAGAGGGCAGGGTCTTGTCGGTGGGATACTGAAGATCCGGGCTGTTGAGCTGGGGATCGGAGTCGAAGGCGTCGAGGGTGACCTCCGAGGAGTAGCGCCACTGGAGGCCCACCTGGAGGTCACCCCAGAACGGCGTCGCCCAGTTCACGCGGAACTTGTGGCGCCATTCGGGGTTCGGGCCGTTGCCGCCGTTGCAGGTCGTGCCGTAGAGGCCCGCACAGTCGTACTCGGGGTCACCCGGCAGGGGCGACGTCTTCAGGGAGTCCAACCAGGTGCCGACGAAGTCGAAGCTCAGGCTGCCGTAGTCATCCAGGCCAAAGTCGGCCAGGTCACGACGGTAGCTGAGGTTGACGTCGACGCCGGCGGTCGAGGTCGAGCCGGTGTTGAGCGTCGTGTCGATGATGTAACCCTGGTTCGACAGCCACAGGGAGCCCTGGGCGTCGCGCTTGACGAGGCCGCAGAAGAACGGATCCAGGGTCGAAAGGCAGCGGTTTATGGCCAGGTCAGCGCCGATGCCGCCGATCGCATCTTCAATCTTGATGTTGAAGTAGTCGATCGAGGCGTTGAAGCCTGGCAGGAAGCTCGGCTGGTAGACGACACCAACCGTATAGGTGTCGGCGTTTTCGGGCTTCAGGTTGGGGTTACCGCCGGTGAGGCCGTTGTACTGGGGCGCCGGGTTCTTCTCGATGGCCAGGACCTGGGCCGTGGTCAGGCTGAAGGCCTGGGCGCACTTGGCGACCAGCGGGTTAGAGGCGGTCAGGCCGGCGCAGGGGTCGGTCGTTCCGTCGAGGACCACGTTCTGGGGCGAGAACAGGTTGGAGATGTTCGGCGCCCGGACAGCGTGGTTGTAGCCCGCACGGAAACGCAGGCCGTCGATGACGTCCCAGTCGCCCTCGATCTTGTAGGTATTGGTGTTCTGGGAGGCGTAGTCCGAATAGCGGTAGCCCAGCTGGAGGGTGGCCTTCTGCACCAGGGGCAGGTTCTCCACCAGCGGGATACGGGCCTCGCCGAAGAGTTCGTAGACGTCGTAGCCGCCCGAGACCGGCGGCGAGGCGCCGCCCGTGCCGCTGAGAAGACCCTTGGCCGCCACATAGTCAGACTTCGAGGAGCTCGACTCTTCGCGGTATTCAGCACCGAACGCGACGCCCACGCCTTCTTCAGCGAAGGGGCTCTTGACGCCGTATTCGCCAAGCTCGCCGGTGACCGAGCCGCTCACGACACTCTGCTTCAGCTCGCCGATGCCCGAGCTATCGGTCAGGAGGTACTTGAGCGCCTCCGGCGTGACCTTGCCAAGCTGGAAGATGTTGTAGGGCACGCAGGCCGGGTCCGTCCCGTCGATGACCGATTGGCAGACGATCTGGCCCGCGGAGTTACGCCGGGCGACCAGCGCATTCTTGATGTTCGGGACGAGGAAGTATCCTGTCCGGGTGCTGCTGGTCTGAGCCGTGCCGTACTGGAGGTAGGCGTCATAGGACCAGGCTTCGCTGAGGTCGCCCTTCAGGCCGAGCACGATGCGGTAAGCATTGTGCCGGATGTCCTCCTGGCGGGGGCCACCTTCGACGTTCCGGCGGGCAACAGTCTGCGTCTTGATCGTCGCGGTGCCGGCGGTTGCGCCGCACAGCTGGGTCTGCTGGGTGGCGGTCATCAGCGGATTGTCGCAGTTCACCCCGTAGGCGCCGGCGAAAATGCCGCCAGGGGCGATCTGGGCGACGCTGCGGTCATCCATGAACATGACGTCCATATAGGCCGTGGCCCATTCCGACACGTCATAATGGGCAAAGGCACCCAGGTTGTAGCGCTCGTCCGGCCGCTGGTAGTAGTTGGTCGGGCCATAGTTGTAGACGTCGGTCGCGCTGTTCCGTGCGCGGAAGGTATTACCGGGGCCAGAGGGGTCGACGATGAGGCTGCCGAAGCGGGCGGGAACCGCCGTGCCGGAGCCTCCGCAGGTGAAGGCGGCGCCCGAGTTGAAGGTGCAGGTCGAATAGTCCCGGTTACCCTGCAGGATCGGGTTGTTGTGGCGCCAGGTGGCGTAGGCGGTGATATTGCCCTTGTCGTCCGAGGTGTTGGCGCCGAAGGCAACCGACACGGCCACGCCGTCACCGTCGGTCACGTTCGAAGACGGCACCACGAACTGCGACTTGTCCGTCGCGGTGGCCTGCTTGGCCTTGATGATGGCCTGGACGCCGGTGTTGTCGTTCTTGTGCTGGTAGGTCGAGTACTGGACGTCGACCTTGAAGCCCTCGAAGTTCCGCTGCATGAGGAAGTTCACGACGCCGGACACGGCGTCGGCGCCGTAGGTCGACGAAGCGCCGCCCGTCAGCACCTCAACCCGCTCGACGAGCGCCGAAGGAATGAAGTTCAGGTCCGCGGCGGAACTGCCGGGGGAACCCGGCATGATCCGGCGACCGTCGAGCAGGACGAGGGTCCGGTCGGGGCCGAGGCCGCGGAGATTGACCGTGGCGGTGCCGGAGGCACCGTTGGAGATAAAGGCACCCTGCGAGGCGAAGGCCTGCGGCAGGGTGTTGATCATGTCCTCGATGCGGGTGACGCCCTGGGCCCGGATGTCCGAGGCGTTGATCGAGGTCACCGGGCTGATGCTGGTCAGGTTCGGCTGCGGGATCCGCGAACCGGTGACGACCACTTCCTGAACCTCATTGGTGCCCTGGGCCTGGGCCTGGGTCGCCAGCAGGGCGGCACCGCAGATCATGGAAGAGGCCAGCAGGCGCTGCCGCATGGATTTCATTTTCAAGGTCTTGATCCTCCAACGGAAGGCCGGTGTCTCGCCAGCCCCGTGAACCGATAAACGCAAGGGTCCCAAGCCCGCGACGCGGATTCGGTTGCAACGCTTTTGTGGCGATGGTGCGGAAGGGTCAACGATTAACCCTCCCAAGGCAGACGGTCTCGGCGGGACTGTCGTAAAATAGCCACAGAAATGCCACCGTTCCGCAACCGGGCGGCGATTGAGGCCCAGCAGGGGCTGGGATAGCGTGGAAGACATCAGTGTTCGCTGAGGGACCAATATGACTGCAGGGACTCAGATCCGCGATCGCGTTGCACACCGGCAAGCCCTGGCGTTGGCCTTGCTGCCCGCCCTGGCCCTCCTGGCCGTATCGATGGCCGCCCAGGCCGCGCCCAAACCCCCGGCCAGCCTCAGCGATCGCCGGGCCGGTGCCCTGGAAGCCCTCAGCGCCTGCCGCCGCATTACCGAACCCGCCGCCCGCCTCGCCTGCTTTGACTCGGCGGCCAGCCGCCTCGACGAGGCCGAGAAGACCGGCGAGATCGTGGTGGTCGACCGTAAGCAGGCTGGGGAGGTCCGCCGCCAGGCCTTCGGGTTCGCCCTCCCCTCCCTCGCCCTCTTCGACAAGGCCGAGGGCACGGAAAAGCTCGACCGGGTGGAGTCCGTCCTGAAGGCGGCGCGCAAGGGGGCGGACGGAAAGTGGATCCTGCAACTTGAGAACGGCGCCGTCTGGCGGCAGACCGATCCCGAGGGGCCGGCGCGGACGCCCCGGCTGGGTATGACTGTAAGCGTCCGCTCGGCCGCCATGGGCAGCTACCTGGTGTCCGTCGACGGCCAAGCCGGCTTCCGCGCCAAGCGCGAGGAATAGCCCCTCAGCGGTCCTTGGGGTCGAGGGCGTCCCGCAGGCCGTCGCCGATGAAGTTGAAGGCGGCCAGGGTGGCGGCCATGGCCAGGGACGGGAAGACCAGCAGCCACCAGGCCATCTCCATGTCCTGCGCCCCCGCCGAGATCAGGGTCCCGAGGGAGGCCATGGGGGGCTGTACGCCAAGGCCGAGGAAGGACAGGAAGCTCTCGGCCAGGATGACCGCAGGAATGGTCAGGGTCACATAGACCGCCACCGGTCCCAGGAGATTCGGGATGATGTGCCGGACCACCACGCCCAGGCGCCCCAGGCCCGCGGCCCGGGCGGCCTCGATGAACTCCTTCTGCTTCAGGGACAGGGTCTGGCCGCGAACGATGCGGCTCATGGTCAGCCACTCCACCGCGCCAATGGCCACGAAGATCAGCAGGATGTTCGACCCGAAGGCCACCATCAGCAGGATGACGAAGAAGATGAAGGGCAGGGCGTAGAGGACGTCGACGATCCGCATCATGGCCTCATCCACCACCCCGCCGAGATAGCCGGCGGTGGCCCCCCAGGCGACACCGATCAGGAGCGAGACCAGGGTGGCCACCAGTCCGATCGCCAGGGAGACCCTAAGGCCCATGGCGAGGCGCGCCAGCAGGTCCCGGCCCAGGGCGTCGGTCCCCAGGAGGTGGCCGTTGGTCAGGGGCGGGACCCAGACGTCCGCCTTATTGACCTGGTCATAGGGCCAGGGGGTCAGGGCCGGGCCCAGCAGGGCGAAGAGGGTCAGGAGGACCAACACCACCAGGCTGGCCGTGGCCGCTCGGTTGGCGAGCAGCCGGGCGATGGCGTCATCGGTCAGGCTGCGGCCGCGGGCGGCGGGGCGGGATGTCAGGACAGTCTCGCTCATGACAGGCGCACCCGGGGATCGACGACTGCCAGCAGGAGGTCGCCCACGAGGTTCAGAAACAGGACCAGGCCCGCATAGACAACGATCATGCCCATGACGACGGTGTAGTCCCGCTGCAGGGCGCTGATGACGAAGAACTTCCCCAGGCCCGGCAGGTTGAAGATCTTCTCGACGACCAGGGACCCGGTCAGGAGGCCTGCGGCGGCGGGGCCGAGATAGCTGACCAGGGGCGTCAGGGCCGGGCGCAGGGCATGACGCAGGACGACCGCCCACTCGGGCAGGCCCCGGGCCCGGGCCGTGCGGACATGCCCGGCCCCGAGGGCCTCGATCATCCCCGCCCGGGTCAGGCGCGAGATGATGGCCGCCTGGGGCAGGGCCAGGACAATGACCGGCAAGATCATGTTCGGCAGGGCACCGCCATTCCAGCCGCCATTGGGCAGCCACTGCAGGGTTGAGCCGAACAGCAGGATCAGCAGGGGGGCGGTGACAAAGGTGGGTACGCAGACGCCCAGCACGGCCAGGCCCATGGCGCCGATGTCCAGGAGGCCGTTGCGCCGCAGGGCGGCCAGGACGCCCAGGCTGACCCCCGTCGCCATGGCCAGGACCAGGGCGGCCAGGCCGAGGCGCAGGCTGACCGGTGCGTTCTGGGTCAGGATATCGGCCACCGACTTGTCCGGGTATTTCAGGGAGGGACCAAAGTCCCCCTGCACCACGCCCTTGAGATAGGCGAGGTACTGCTCGCCGAGGGGGCGGTCGAGGCCGTACCGGGCCTTCAGGTTCTGCTCCACCGCCTGCGGCAGGCGGCGCTCGGTATCGAAGGGCCCGCCGGGCGCGGCCCGCATCATGAAGAAGGCCAGGGTGATCACCACCAGCAGGGTCGGCCCGGCCACAAGCAGTCGACGGGCGATGAAGCGCAACATGAGGGAAAGCCGGGGCGAGGGTTTTTAAGGGCCTGACGATTGCGTAACTTCCATCCCCCCCCGATGATGTCAACGCACCCGCCCGGCTTCCCGGCGCGGGTTCCGAGGAGGGTCCAGTCCATGTCTGAGTTCCACCGTGTGACGGAGCGCCTGTCCGTGTCGCCCCAGCTGCAGCCCGGCGACCTCGCTCGGGCCGCTTCGGAGGGGTTTGTCCGGGTGGTCTGCAACCGGCCGGACAGCGAATCCCCGGACCAGCCTTCCGGCGCCGCAATGAAGGCGGCCGCCCAGGCGGCGGGGCTGGAGTTCGTGGACCTTCCCTTTGCGGGCATGCCCTCGGCGGAGACCGCCGACGCCGTCTTCGCCGCCGTCGCCACTTCGCCGGGCCCCGTGCTGGCCTATTGCCGGTCCGGGACGCGCTCGGTCACCGCCTGGGCCCTGGGGTCCCTACGGGCCGGGGACCATGACCGGGAGTCCCTGGTCGCCCTCGCCGCCGGCGCAGGCTATGACCTGTCGTCCGTCCTTCCGCGAACACTGTGAGCCCGACTATGATCCCCTTCGTCAAGGACATCACCTTCGAGTACGGCGCCTGCGACCAGGTCTCGCCCCTGATCCGCCGCGTTGTGGCGAACAACCCCGGCCCCTTCACCTTCCTGGGCACGGGCACCTACATCATCGGCAGGGGACAGGTGGCGGTCATCGACCCCGGCCCGGACCTGGACGACCACCTCGAGGCCATCCTCGCCGCCACCGCGGGCGAGACCATCACCGACATCCTGATCACCCACCACCATGCCGACCACTCCCCCCTCGCCGCGCCCCTCAAGGCCCGGACAGGCGCCCGCATCCACGGCTGCCCACCCTCCCGGATCGGCGCGGCGGACGGCATTGTCGTCGAGGCCGACGAGGACGAGGGCTTCCGCCCGGAGATCGTGGTGCGCGGCGGCGAGGTGATCCGTGGCCCCGGCTGGACCGTGGAGGCAGTCGCCACCCCCGGCCACACCCTGAACCACATCTGCTATGCCCTTCACGAGGAGAACGCCCTGTTCTCCGGCGATCACATCATGGGCTGGTCGACCACGGTGGTTTCGCCCCCGGGTGGCGACATGACCGCCTACATGGAGAGCCTGCAGAAGGTCGCGGACCGTGGATTCGATACCCTGTGGCCGACACACGGACCGCCGATCACGGAGGTTGCACCCTTCATCGCCGCCTACGCCGCGCACAGGCGTGGCCGGGAGGCCCAGTTCCTGGCCTGCGTGGACAAGGGCGTTGGCCGGATCGCCGACATGGTACCGGAGATGTACGCTGCGGTGGACAAGCGGCTACACCCGGCGGCGGCGAACTCCCTGCTCGGGCACGCCATCGACCTGGTGCGCCGGGGGGTCCTGACCTGCGACGGCGAACCCGGCCCGGCGGCGACCTACCGCCGCCCCTGAGGATCAGCTCCGGGGTTTCGGGTCCTTGCGGCTCAGCATGATGGGGATTGAGACCCCGCCCAGCGCCAGCATGAAGATGGCGAAGGCACCGAGGGTGATCAGGAGATAGGCCTGCTGGGCGAGGGGAAGATGGGGCATGGGATCACTCCTTCTGACCCCGTCATCGTCGTCGCCTGGAACGGCGGTGCCTTGATCAAGATCAAGACTCCGCCGCCAGGCCTCGAACTCAGCCCGCCGTCGGCAGCCGATAGTCCGCCATGCGCAGGCGGATCAGCTTCTTGTCGATCTTGCCGGTGGCTCCCAGGGGAATGTCATCCACGAAGACGACGTCGTCCGGCGTCCACCACTTGGCGATCTTGCCCTCGAGGAACTTCAGGAACTCGTCCTTGGTCCCCGTCTCGCCCGGCCGGAGCTTGACCAGCAGCAGGGGCCGTTCGTCCCACTTGGGATGGGCCACGCCGATCACGGCGGCGAGTTCGGCCTTGGGGTGGCCCGCCGCGATGTTCTCGATCTCGATGGAGCTGATCCACTCGCCGCCCGACTTGATGACATCCTTCGAGCGGTCGGTGATCTGCATGTAGCCGTACGCGTCAATGGTCGCGACATCGCCGGTGTCGAAGAAGCCGTCCGGGTCTAGGATGTCTCCCCCATCACCCTTGAAGTACTGGCCGACCACGAAGGGGCCCTTCACCATCAGGCGACCGAAGGTCGCGCCGTCATGCGGTAGGACCTTGTCCTCGTCATCGACCAGCTTGAGGTCGATGCAGATGGGGGGACGGCCCTGCTTCAGCTTGAACTTCAGCTGGGCCTCGTCGTCCATCTCCGCGACCCTGGCCGAAGGATTGGCGAGGGTGCCAAGGGGCGAGGTCTCGGTCATGCCCCAGGCATGGGTGACGTCGACCCCGAACTCGTCGCGGAAGCCGCGGACGATGGCCTCCGGCACGGCGGACCCGCCGATGACCACCCGCTTGAGGGAGGTCAGCTTGCCCTCCGTCTGGCGCAGGTGCGTCAGCAGCATCTGCCAGACGGTCGGCACGGCGGCCGAGAAGGTTACCTTCTCGGACTCCAGGAGCTCATGGACGGAGGCGCCGTCCAGCTTCGGGCCCGGCATGACCAGCTTAGCGCCCACGGCGGGGGCCGAGAAGGCGATGCCCCAGGCGTTGGCGTGGAACATGGGCACCACCGGCAGCACCGTCTCGATCGCCCCCATGCCCATCACGTCCACACCGGCGGTGACCAGGGTGTGGAGGAAGTTGGAGCGGTGCGAGTAGAGGACGCCCTTGGGATTGCCCGTCGTGCCCGAGGTGTAGCAGAGGCCCGCCGGGCTATTCTCGTCGAAGCCCCCCCAGGCGCAGTCCTCGGAATGGCTGGCGACCAGGGTCTCGTAGGCCAGGGCACCAGGAATCGCGTCCGTCATGTGCGCCTCGTCGGTCAGCACGATGAAGTGCTTCACCGTCGGGATCTGGTCGCGGATCTGCGCAAGGATCGGAAGGAAGGTCAGGTCCGTGAAGATGACCCGGTCCTCGGCGTGATTGATGATGTAGACCAGCTGTTCGGAGAACAGGCGGGGGTTCAGGGTGTGGCAGACCGCGCCTATGCCCATGATGCCGTACCAGGCCTCGAGGTGCCGGGCAGTGTTCCAGGCCAGGGTGGCGACCCGGTCGCCCTGGCGGATGCCCAAGGCCTTGAGCGCGCTGGAGACGCGCTTGGCCCGGCCATGGACCTCGGCGTAGGTGGTGCGGACGATGGGGCCTTCGACGGACCGTGAGACGATCTCCCGGTCACCGTGCCAGGCCTTGGCGTGATCCAGAATCCGGTCAACGGTCAGCGGCCAGTCCTGCATTCTGCCGAGCATGGGGAAACCCTCCAGGTCTTGTGCTTCTGATGTTGCTGACGCCCTCGGGCGTCTGGAGCGGAACCTAGGGTCTCGGCCCGCCGGAGGCAACGGCGGGGCGCGGTCAGGCCGCCCGTTCAAACAGGTCGGCGGGCCAGGGGGACTCGAAGGCCGTGACGCCGAGGCGCTCCCGGACGGCCCCGATGGGTTCCGCCCAGACCGAGGGCCAGTCCACCCCCAGCAGGGGTGGGGTGGCTCGACCATGGCTCCAGGCGGCGGCGATGACCCCGGAGAGCACGCCGTACCGGACCGGTTCGACGGAAGCTGACGCCAGGGTAACGGCCAGGACCCAGGCGGAATAGGCGTGGCCGAACTGGGCGAGCTGGAAGGCCGAGATGGCGATCTCGTGCAGGCCAGTGGTCTGGTATCCGCCCACCAGGTGCCAGAGGTCGTGGACCTGCAGGATCCGGGCATTGAGATAGTTGAGGGGCGCGGGGAGATCGCGCAGGGACAGGGCGTCCCGGTCAAGCACCTCGAGGTCGAAGCCGTTGTCGACAATCAGTGCACGGAACTCTGACGCCAGGGACCCCGCAGGCCCAGAGGCCAGCTGGGCCAGGGTGAAGGGCTCCGGCCAGCCCTGGGCGGCGGCGGCGGCGACGCCTGGCCAATTCCGGCTGACCTCAAGCTGGGTGTCCCGGAAGCCCGGGTCCAGATGGGTCCCAAGGCCCGCCGTGGCCTGTGTGAACTCAAGCGCCGATCGTCCGCCGCCGGCACCCTCGACAATAGCCCAAAGGGCGGTGAAGAGCCCCTCCGGGACGGCATGGGGCACCCGCCTGGCTTCGCCCGCTTCAGCCATGTCGGGACCTGGGACCGCAAAGCCCCTGCGCTCCGCAAAGCGGTCCATGACCCTCACCAGCTCCCAGGGCGCTGCAAAGGCAACATGCCCCACCTCGGCCGCCTCAAGGCGTTCCACAGAAACGGCGCCAGACGGATCCGGAGTTTCGCGGCCGAGGCCGCTGCGGACCCGGTCTGCATAGTGGGCCCGGTCTGCATTGAGAGAACCTGCGACTGCCATGATCCTATCCTCCCGTCGCCCTTCCGCCGGGCTTTCTAGAAGCTGACGGTGAGGGACATGGCGACGACGCCGCCCGTCTTGGTCTCGTTGGGACCCCGCCTGAGTTGCAGGCCCCCGTCAATGGCGAGGTCGACATTGCGGCCGGCAGAGTAGTTGAGGAGGACGCCTACGCTCTCCAGTCGTGCAGGGGGCGAGGCGCCCGGAACTTGGTCGGGCTGCTGGATATCGACAAAGTCATAGAAGACCCCGGCCTGGAGGCTGTCCTCAAAGGCCGAGGCCTGGCCGACCAGGGCCGAGGGGCTGAAGGGCGCCAGGCGAAGCTCCGTGTTCAGGATCACCCCCGTCGACCCCACCGCTGTGTCCGGATAGTAGCCGCGGGCACTCCCGGATCCGCCGCCGCCAATCTGTTCGCTGTTCGGCAGGTTACCGGTCGCCACCTGGACGGAGCCGCGGAGGACCCAGACCATGTCCCGGGGCAGGCGTGTGGTCCGCGTGACGGACAGGCGGTCGTAGATGTAATTGGCCTTGGCGCCGGGCACGAGCGCCTCGAAGGCGGCGTCGGTGTTCTTGTCGGAAAGGCCGCCCGGGCTGAAGACCAGGTCGTTGGAGAGGCTGGTCTGTCCCAGACTGTCCGTCCGGTTGAGGACCAGGTTCACCGGGAACTGGTGGACCTCGATCGCGGTATCGATGACCGCGATCCCGGCGAACTCCAGATTGTTGTCGGTGAACTTGTAGTCGTAACCGGCCTGCAGGCTGCCGCTGACGCCGGCCAGGCGCGGCAGGGTGCGGGAGAAGCGGACGCTGGCCTGGCCGGAATGGCCCACATTGTCGAAACCCTCGGCGATCCTCGGCCGGACAGTAGAGTAGCTCCCGAAGACCAGGAGCTTGCTCTTCGGGGCGACGCCGAAGACACCGCTGGCGGAATGGGCAGTGAAGCGGCCTTCGAAGGACCGTGTCAGCTGGTAGGACAAGATGTGTCCCGCACCGAAGGCATTGCCCCAGTTCACCCCCGCCTCGTATTGCCAGAGGCCGAGTTGGCGGAACCCGCGGTTGTCGACCCCGGCATAGACGCGCACCGGTGTCCGGTCCGTGGCCTGCAGCACCAGGTCTGTCTCCCCGGTCGCCTTGCCCGGCTGGAAGACGGCGTTGACGCTGAGGAACGGGTTCTCGTTAAGGCGGTCGAGTTCCTCCTCGATTACGGGAAGGGAGAGGCGATCACCCTCCTTGAGGGTCAGGGGTCGCCGGATGACATCGTCCGAGAAGTGCTTTGCGCCGGAGACCGTGACCGCGCCCAAGCGATACTGGGTCACCACGATCTGCACGATGCCGGTCGTCACATTCTGGGGCGGCGCGGAGACGTCGAGAAAGGGCTTGCCCGCCTTGACATACCGGGCCCGTACCAGGCTCCGGATTTCATCAAGGTCAGACAGCAGGAGCGGGCGGCCAACAAAGGGGGCAATAGCGGCCCGGAAGTCGTCGGCATCAAGATCCTCGAGGGCGCGCACGGAGACCCCTCGCTCGCCTGCAGCGTCTGCAGCGAGCCCTTCGCGCTTCAGGGCGTAGGGTCCGTCGACAAAGACCACGCCCTTGAGCACCGGTAGCAGGACCGGGTCAGCGGCGTCAGGGCTACGGCTGCGGGACGCATCGGAACCCACCGGCGGAGCCACCTGGGCAGGCGGCGCAGCCTCAGGAAGCCGCGGAGCCACCTTGGGATAGTTCTGGGCCGTGGCGGCACCCGCCAAGACGACATGGCTAACGGCCATTAGGATTAACAGACGAAGGGGGACTCGGGTGGACCCGATGCGCGGGGGGGACACGCCTATCGGTCCCCTGCGTCTTGGTCAGCAGGCGCCGCCGCCATGGGGACAAATATGGTCCAGCGCTTGCTGCGGGCCCCCTGGAGCAGAATGGAATCGCCTCCGTTGATGACAGGAGCCCCGCTTTGAACCGTCGACAGGCCGGATTGCAGCCCGGAGGCGGCCCGACCCGACTGTCCCTCAAGGATTCCCGGCAGGATTGCAAGTCCGTTGGAGCGCAGGGTCGAGAGGGCCCCAGGCGCCGGGAAGGGGACGTAGACTTTGGGCGTGTTACCGGCGAACGCGGCCTGCTGCGAGGTGGCGTTGGCCTCATCCTCGGGTACGCCCAGGGCCACGAGGATATCCTTCACGGGGTCGCCTGAAGTGTTCTCTATGATGGTGCCCGCACCCGTCGCCAGGGTGGGCAGCACATAGTTGGCAAGGCTGACCCCGACGGCGGGCGCGAAGTCGCCGCCAAGGAGCCCGGCGGAAACCGTCCGTGCACCCGGGGTCGCCGCATCATAGGTCCCCGCGGTCTGCGTCACGGAAATGCTCTGTCCACTGACGAGCCCGGATAGCGCAAAGTTACCGGTGTTCAGGGTGGCGGAGGTATTTCCGTCATAGGCCTTGGTGGGATTGCCAACGATCGAGGCCGTCAGGACCGCAGGGCTGATCCGGCCGACGCCGGCGGCGGTGGTCGGCAGGATGTAGTTCGACAGGCGGGTACTGCCCTGGGCGGTGAAGTCACCCGCGCCCAGTCCGGCGGTCACGGTCCGCGGGCCCGCGTCGGCAGAGGCGTAGGTCCCGCGGGTCTGGGTGACCGAGGCCCCCTGCCCCGCGACGAACCCGGTCAGCCGGAAATCTGCGGCGTTGAGGCTGGCCACAGTGGTTCCGTCGTAGGTCCGGGTCGGCGACCCGATGATGTCTGCGCTCAGCACCCGGCGGCTGATCGTGGCCGCGAGGCTGGCAGAGGTCGGCAGGACGTAGTTCGAGGCCTTTGCCCCGCCGGTCAGGACATAGTCGGACTGGGCGACCAGGACCGAGAAGATCCGGGCACCGGCGTCGGCGGAGTCGTAGCTGCCCGAAGCCGCGGAGACGGAGCCGCCCTGGCCGGCGACGAAGCCGGTTACTGTCAGGGCCCCCGGTGCCACGGGACCGGTCCGGCTGCCGTCGTAGGTCTTGGAATAGTCGCCGGACAGGCTGAGGGTCAGGGTCCGGGCGTCGATCCGTCCAAGGCCGGTCGCCGAGGCGGGAAGGACGTAGTTGGCCAGGGTCGTCCCGGCTCCGGCGGTGAAGTCAGCGCCAGCCAGGTTCGTGCTGACGTTCCGCGTTCCCGCGT